>JACRAP010000019.1 GCA_016213365.1 Candidatus Berkelbacteria bacterium | reverse complement strand
ATCTCCATTATTGAAATTTTTTGTGTAGGCAGATTGACCTATTGTTCTATCTAGCGCTGTAACAGATACGGTTGTTGCAGGGTTGCCATCGTCGTTACCTTCAATAAATACTCCATAATTATTTGGCAGTTCAAAGCTGAAAGTTGCGCCAGAGTCTTTATTAGAAAAACTAAATTTATTTGTAGTTGTAGTTGATGTTTTATTAGAGTCTGCAGGGTAGTCTACTATTACGGAAGTATTCTGCTGATAAACGATATAGCCCAAAACACCGATTATTAATAAAGAAAAAATTAATAATAAAATTTTTAAAGTCGGCGACGCGTGATGCGGCTCGGTCATCGGAGCTTGCGGCTGTTGTTGTGGTTGCTGTGATTGTTGCGGTTGCATTATATCCATAGGTTCCTCCTAAGTTAACTGTGATTAATTGCGCACTAATTGTCAATCATTTAAGTTTGACGCCAAAGGATTATTCGATATACTGAACACATAAACAAATGATTAAGAAAGGAACAAAATATAATGTCGCCAATTACGATTGCGATACTGGCAGCCTGTGGCGGGCTTGTCGGCGGATTTATTGTTCGAACAATTTTAAACGCCAAAAATCAGGAGGATCTAGATTCTAAGAGTAAAGAATTAATTTTAAGTGCTAAAGAGGAAGCGCTAAAAGTAAAAGAAGAAGCTAAAAAAGAGCAAGACGAACGCAAGAAAGAGTTAGAAAAACTAGAGTCACAGCTACGCGAGCGCGAGCTGTCGCTTGAACGTAGAAGCGAAAAAATCGATAACGATAAAACTTCGCTTGAAAAAGAGCAGGACGAAATTCAAAAAATAAAAGAAGAAATCTCGTCGCTTAAAGAAAAAACACAAAAAGAACTAGAGAAAGTTGCAAAACTTTCTAAAGACGACGCCAAAGAGCAATTGTTGCAGCAAATCGAAAAAGATTACTCCGAAGATATGATTCGTAAAATCCGCAGCATGAAAGAAACGATGCGCAAACAGTGGGAGGTAGAGGCGCGCGAAATAATTACCACCACGATTGAACGAATGGCAACCGAGCAAACCGCCGAAATGACGATCGCGTACGTAACGCTACCAAACGACGAAATCAAAGGAAAAATTATCGGAAAAGAAGGTCGAAATATTCAAGCTTTTGAAAAAGCGACTGGCGTCGATTTAATAATCGACGAAACGCCGGACACGGTTTTGATTTCCAGCTTCGACCCGGTCCGCCGTGCAGTTGCGCATAAGGCCTTAACAATGCTAATTAAAGACGGCCGAATTCAGCCAGCAAAAATCGAGGAGCTAGTTAAAAAAGCCCAAGATCAAGTTGAAGACGATATTAAAGAAGCGGGCGAAGCAGCACTTCAGGAGGTTGGATTAACTGGCATTCATCCAGAACTAACAAGATTACTCGGCTCGATGAAATACAGAACTAGTTACGGTCAGAATCAGTTAAATCACGCCGTTGAAGTTGCGCATATCGCTGGCGTACTAGCGCGTGAGGTTGGCGCAGACGTTAATATCACCAAAAAAGGTGCGCTTTTCCACGATATCGGTAAAGCGGTCAGTCACGAATATCCGGGCTCACACGTTGAAGCAGGAGTAGAGCTTGCCAAGAAATACGGTCTTGGCGAAGCAGTTGTAAACTGTATCGAAGCCAGTCACGAAGACGCCGAAGCAAAAACCGTGGAAGCGATTCTGTCGCGTACGGCTGATGCTATTTCTGCGGCTCGCCCAGGGGCTCGCCGCGAAAGCACCGAGCAGTACATAAAGCGTATGACCGAACTCGAAAACGTCGCCAATTCCTTCCCAGGCGTTCAAAAATCCTTTGCCATTCAAGCCGGTCGCGAAGTGCGAGTGCTAGTGAAGCCAGAAATTATCGACGACTTAACCGCTATGAAAATGGCTCGCGAAATTGCCAACAAATTAGAAGCCGACTTGCAATATCCAGGCACGGTTAAAGTAAACGTCATTCGCGAAACGCGCTTCGCCGAAACAGCTCGATAATTTGTGCCCCCGGCAGGAGTTGCACCTGCGACCATCTTCTTAGGACGAAGCTGCTCTTTCTACTGAGCTACGAGGGCTGTAAATATAATTTTACTCTGTTAAGTAATAAAAAAACAGTAGGGCGACGCTTGCAACGCCGCCCTAGGGTAGTGCTTCAACAATCCTTCACAGCCACCGAGTCGACCTCGAACCCAAGGTACTTAGGCTTGTTGTTAGAATCGATAAAATACACTTTTTGGCACCTCTTACACGAATACAGCGCCTCTCGCTTGTTCACCTGATCGCGCAGGTGTGTTTTCCAATAGCGTGAAATAATGTATCCGTGCAATTCACCTCCGATTCTCTTTAGGCTTCCGCCGCAGTTAGCGTGCCAACAGCGATCCTCTTCCATGATCCACTCCTTGCTCATATCGAGCGTTGGAACATTATAACTAATAAAGTAGAATAATCAATATTAAACGGGTTGTAGCGCAGCTTGGTAGCGCGCGTCGTTCGGGACGACGAGGTCGGCGGTT
>JACRAP010000018.1 GCA_016213365.1 Candidatus Berkelbacteria bacterium | reverse complement strand
TTTTTCCACACTGCCAACACCCCATTATTCAAACTTTCTCTATCAGGGAAGTAATCCTTGATTACTCCTCGTAATTCTAACCCCGCACTCTCATAAAATCTTAATTCACTGTCAATTAATTTCCCATTTTCATCTCTATGGTTTACGTATTGCTCTGGTGTTAATTTTTTACAATATTTATGATAATCTGGCATCCTAGCTCCAAGTACACCAAATTTTAGATTATTTTTAATTGCCAACTTCCCAATTTCAAGCAGTAATCTTCTCCCTATACCCCTATTCTGGAGATCGGGGTCTACACTTAGGTCAACTCCAAACAATGTATCGCCCGTGGGCCTATGGGAATTTGCGATATAGCCATTATCAGTAATGGTCTTCCAATTTTTTTTACCATTACTAATTTCAGATAATTGTATTTTTTGTCCTACTACTACTCCCACAATATTATTATTCTCTTCTGCAATAATTACTCCTGTAGGGAATGTTTTAATACGTGATTCAAATTGTTCCGAACTTGCAGAGCCACCCTCCGGCCAAGCCCTGTCTTCTAGTTCTACTAATTTTGGAATATCGCCTAACCTAGCTTGTCGAAACTTCATATTTTCTCTTTATTTCAAATATTCCAATTGTGAGTATAGTTATAATTATTAACTCTAAAACAATTAAACTTATTATTGCCATAGGAAGCTTTCTCCACCCAACTCCAATAATATAAATCCATGGCACTGCTGCTGAAATCCTATTAATACCGAACCCCAAAAAAAACAACTTACTTTTAATTTTTATTTTTGAAAAATTAAAAGTAAGTAAATCTTTTAATTTAATTTTAAATATTCCACTGGCCCTTAACATAATTAAAATACCCAAATTAAATGCAATTTCTGAAAATATGAAAAGTATAGTAATAGTTGAAGCAGACATTCCATACTTTTCTATAAAAACTTCTTTATTGACCTGTGTATCTATAAATAATAAAATTAAACTAATCGATACAATGATAGTTATAAGTGATTTTAATTTATTTATCATATTATAAATATTACACTACTTGAATTACCAAAATAACTACTATAGAATTCCAATAAAATAGTATGAATTATATATTAATATCTTATTTAATAATTGCTTCGAGCTTGTTCTGGACTGGAACATATTTATATACAAGAAATAGTAGAAGTACTATTAGTTTAATTTCCTGTTTATTTCTCGCTTCCCTAAGTGCGTTTCTGACTGTAAATTCAATTTCCCCTTATTTGACTAATTTTAATACATATAATCTCGTTTGGGACACATTCTCATTTTCATACTTATTACCCATCCCAATAATCTATCATTTCAGTGTGCTCGTAACAAAAACTTATGACCAAAAAATAAATAGAATTACTATTTTAATATTTTATTTAGTGTTTATCGTTTTATTGTCATTAACCATGGCGACTGAGTTATTAATAAGTAAAACTGATGGCTATTTTGAAAAAAATTATGGTTTCATTACAGCTCGAGGTAAATATTTCTGGTTAGTTGGCTTATTTGCTTTTACAACTTCATTATTTGCAATTCGTAACTACCTATTTGGGTTAAGAAAAAATGAGTCTTCAAGTAACTCAGACAAGAAGATAAAGTATTATCTTGCCTTAGCTACTACTTTACTATATTTATTTATTGGGCCTTTTGTTGTTTATCTTTATTATGACCCTAACCAATTAGCTGCAATAAAGTATGGTCCGATATTGTTAATTGCACCGTTTATCCCCATTTTAATCGCAATATTATTTTATAAACTGATAAGTGATGTCGAATATATTTTTAACTGGAAAGAGTTTTTATATCTTACATTGGCCCTATCTTTAATAAACTTGATTGGTGGTTCAATCTTTTTGACACAGATAGCACCATCACTTGGTGAATCTAAATATATTCTAATCCCACTTTTTCTATTCCTCACCATCCTCTCCCACGGCTTCTACGACTGGCTCAACACTTTTATCCGCGATTTGCTTTATGGCGGCGGCAGGGGATTTAATATTATTACCGACAAAGACGTTACCGATTTAGTTAAAGATTTTCATCGACCAGAACTCTTAGAGATAAACCCATTCCTTAGATTCAGAGTTGTTCGCGACAGAACCAAAAAAGGCCAGTCGATCGACGCCGCCCAAGAAATAATTACCGAAGCGATCGAATATTTTAAACAAAAAGACTTCCCGCGCCGAACAAAAATGAACTTAAAATATCAAATCTTAAAAATGCTAACCACCGACGATTCCGAAGAAGGACAAATCCTTTGGGAACTGGGCTTCGAAGGGTACCCAATGAAAATAATGAGCGGCGAAAACGGCACCCGAAAGCCGCTCTTCAAGGTTGAATCGATGAGCGACTACACCGCCACAAGCCGCAACGCCTTTATCGCCCTTAAAAAAGATGCGATCCACGACCTCGGCTGGCGCTTAAGTTATCTTGAGAAAACACACAAAAAGACTGGTTAAACCAATCAACTTATAGCAAATCGTTTTCCTTAATCCACCTAATTACTTCTTCCTCGTTAATCTCCAATTCGTCCCAACCAATACGTATTCTAATTGGGTCCGATTTATAAAATCCGTAAAGGATTCCTCTTGGGCATCCATTGGACTGTCTAAGTAATTGCTCAAGTCTCTCCGCTTTAATTGTAAGCTTTTTATCCTCAATGTCATTAATCGAGCTATCTACTACTATTTCAGTTGACTTAAACCCCGAAGTTCTAAAAAAATTAAATAATTTCATTTATATTTCTTGTATACCTCACCGGTTTAGTGATGAGGTATACATGTACTAGAGCGCGAACGCTCCAACGATCACCGTAGCGCCCACGCTGCTGATAATATACGCGGTAAACCCGGTAATTCCAACAATTGCAAGCGCTACCTTTAGCTTTTCTCGAATAGCAGTAAATGTGCCGACGGTTGTAACACACCAACCATTAAACGAATCGTAAAGACCCACCTGGGGTCCATTTTGCCACCACGCACAAGCATGAATGTTCGTGATATCCCTGCCGCTACAGGTGTTCTTCAGCAAAATGCCTAGATGCCACACATTCCTGTTTATGCAACTTCTTATATCGTGCTTTTCCCACGAAATCCTAAGGAAGTAGCAACCAACTCGTGTGGTATATTCCCAATCCGTCTGTACTTGATCGGGGGAAATCTCCGACATCGTTGCTTCGTCCGCAATTCGAAGCTCAATCGCACTCACTCCGTCTTTTGGGAGTTGCTGCAATTTCGCATTGAACTCTGTAGTAGTTACTACTACGTTGTTCAAGTCTGCTAATACAAGATTGCCGGACGCATCTGTGGACACAACAAAGGTAAAAATAACCTTCTTGCTTTCCCAAAGATCTTGCGATCCACTAGTGGATCCAGTAGTTTCAAGCTGTGTATCCGTACTGCATCCACCCAAATCGGTAAGTGACGTACTTCCGACACCCGAAACAAGTTCGTCGCCATTTCCGCCACATGCTTGCAACGAAAACGCAACAATAGTCAGCACAGCAAGCGCCGCCACCGAAGACAGCACACGATTTCGAATCGCCTGAAAGTTGAATAGAGACTTCACACAATCCTCCTGTTGATCGAAAGGTACTCAAGAATTTCTTCTTGGCAAGTTAATTATTTTTAAATTTTTTGTTTGGATCTATACCGCTTAAGTACCCTCTGGATACTATGAGAGATATTTATAGCACGCCGTATTTCTTTAGCCACTTTTTGATTTCGGCTTCTGTAGTTATTCGAGCATCCCAAACTACCCGAAGACGCATCGGCTCTGAAATGTAGTGGGCATAAAGCAAACCAGCTGGAGCGCAAGTGTTAACTAAGCACTCTAAACGGTCAACTCGATCCCACATCTCTTCACTGTTTACCACCAACCTATCAAATAGAATGTTTAATTCTTTTTTGAAAGTTTTTTGAAACGGCCAAGTTTTAATGGTCATTTTTCCTTCTAGTGTCGTGATTTACGACAGTACAGCAAACCGCTAGGCGTTAGCCCAATATTAGTTTGCTAAATTAGTAAGCTCCCTCAACTAGCACCAAGTTTGTTCTTGGCGCCTAAATCATTTCAGATAACATAAAATTAAATCCATACCAAAACAGTACCGAATGGGTTTAGTACTTATGCTGGGAGTATAAATTATGAATTTTACCCATAATAAATTTTGTTGCCTTGATTGTGTTTTCGTCGCTAAAGTCGGGATAATCTAAATTATTTAAAAAATACGGCTCACCGATGTTAATTACAATCTTTGGCCGGCCAAAAATTATTTTAATTGGGTTTAACTTTGGCGGTGTATGTAACGAAACTGGTAAGATTGTTGCTTTAGTCGTTAGCGCTAAAATTGCTGTTCCACGGCGCCCTTCGCCGAGCACTGGCCTACCCGGAATAATTTTACCCTCTGGGAACATTACAACATTGCCGTTTTTTTCTAAAATCCTTACGGGTGTAAGCAATGATTTTCCGATCCCTTTTTTCTTGTGCGCTTTAAACGAACCAAGCAACCAAATCAAAATATTAAATACGGGAATATAAAAAAATGCATCTTTTGCCATAAATCTAAGCGGAAACAGCGATGGGCGATTTATCATCGCCACGCCAACTAATTGCGGATCTAAATGACTTTCGTGGTTTGAAGTAACTAATACTCTTGAATTAAGTTCGCGTAGATTATTTTTTCCATAAATTTCTAGATTGGTAAAAATTTTCAAAAAAACAAAAGTTAACACCGCGCTGAAATATTGAAAAACTGCTACTAGCATCAAGCTAATTGTACTCTATCAGACAGATTTAGCGAAAAGTAATAATATTAGTGACTTTTACAAATACTGATGATATAATTTCAGCGTTGTTTGGCGACTAAGGGCTCGACTCTGACGCCTAGGAGGACAACATGACCGTACCGCAGATTGTTCTGCCACACATTCTCCCCCCACGCCGTGTGCTTGATGGGAAGAAAGTAATCTTCACCGCTGGGCCAATAGATGGTGGTGGCGATTGGCAGCATCGCTGTATCGAAATGCTCTATGAAAGGGCGCCGGGCCCTTTGCTGGTAGCGTGCCCGTGCAGGTATAAGGAAGGGCATCCGCTCTTTCAGTATCGAATCGACGGCGAGCATGATGGCCATCCCTCACAAGTCCCTTGGGAGAGACATATGCTTACTCGCGCATCGATTGACGGTTGTATTTTGTTCTACGCTGCGTGCGAAGACAAGAACAACCCGAGAACGAACGGTGAGTACGCATCTGGCACTAACCGAGAATTTCACGAATGGTTTTATCGAACTCTCGACGATCCGTACGTGAATATCGCACTCGGTGGGGATCCTGGATTCCCCAATATTCAGGACATTGCAAACTATTTCGGCGGTTTGCTTTGTGAACCAAAGATCGAATTCCTGACTAGCCTAGAGGCAGTTGTGGATCAAGCGATCGAAAAGGCCTTCGGGCTTTAAAGCCGATGACTAAGGCGCCTAAATTCTTTAGCGAATCCTTACATACAGATTTTTCAACACCCCAATTGTTACTATTGGGGTGTTTTGTGTATTAAAAGAAGGCCGGCGTTGGGCGGATGCCCTAGCCGGCGAAAGTGCCTCTGCCATCGTCAGTTCTCCTTGTACGGCAACCGATACGGTGGCACTTGCGGCGATATTTCCTGGCTAGGGGCAGAAACTCGAGAACGAATTTTCTCAATGCCAGACTCGAGAGCCCTCTTAGTTGCGAAGTATCCACCCCCAAACTTCTTGATCCGCCCAAACTCCGAAGCCGCCTCAACGGCAACCTTGTTCAAGAATGGAACCTTATCGGGCGTGCAAGGGTTCGGCTTTGCATACCATTTTTCAAGCACCCATCGCTCTAAGGCTCCAAGTCTTATGGACTCTTTTGCGTCCCAAAAGAATTCTTTTTCTTTTTGGTACGAATCCACATCTACCCTCCCGACACCCTTGTGTCTGGCAAAATGTATCAACAAAATGCCCCAAAGTCAATGGATTTAGTCTGTAAAATTAATCTTTGCCTAAAATTTCTTCCAGTAAAGATTTTGCTAAATTTTCGCGGCGCTTTCTTTCGTCTTTTTGAAAGTAAAACTCCGCCGATAAAACATCGCCTTCTTTAGCTTCTTCTGGGATTTGGATGCGTGGCACCAATAGCTCGTCGCCGTTACCAACTAAGATGGCGTGACCGTTCTCAAACCGGTCGATCACCCAGTTTTTGGCATCCTTTGGCTTCATTGTTTTTGGGTTTAGGGTTTAGAACTTTGAGTTTATTTAACCAGTAGCACGATTATTAGTATCGCTACGATATTAACAATCTTAATCATTGGGTTAATGGCTGGGCCAGCGGTATCTTTGTACGGGTCGCCAACAGTGTCGCCGGTTACAGCCGCTTTGTGCGCCTCTGAACCCTTGCCGCCGTGATGCCCTTCTTCGATGTACTTTTTAGCGTTATCCCAAGCGGCGCCGCCGTTAGTCATCGATAGCGCAAGGAATAATCCGGTTACAATCGATCCGATTAGCAGTCCGCCAAGCGCAGCTAGCCCGAGGAAGTAACCAACCAAGATCGGCACAACAACCGGTAGTAACGCCGGAACAATCATTTCTTTTAGCGCTGCGCCGGTAACGATCGAGACTGCCCGAGCGTAATCTGGTTTGGCCTTACCTTCTAAAATGCCTTTTCGTTCTTTGAACTGTCTACGAACTTCGGTTACAACCGCTCCAGCGGCGCGTCCGACCGCTTCCATCGAGATGGCGGCGAAGATATACGGCAGTAAGCCACCGATAAACAGACCAACAATTACGTACGGATCGGACAAGTCGTAAGTTACGGTTTTGCCTTTAGCGACGATTTCTTGAGTATAAGAGGCGAACAGCACCAGCGCGGCAAGTCCGGCCGAGGCGATCGCGTAACCTTTAGTAATGGCTTTAGTGGTGTTACCAACTGCGTCGAGCGCGTCGGTTACGGTGCGAACTTCGCTTGGCAAACCAGACATTTCGGCGATTCCGCCAGCGTTATCGGTAATCGGGCCAAAGGCGTCGATTGCTACAATTACACCTGTTAGCGACAGCATCGCAAAAGCGGCGATAGCAACTCCGAACAATCCGGCAAGATTAAAGGCGATTAACGCACCAGCGGCGATCACTAGAACCGGTAGCATAGTGGAGCGCATCGACAGCGCTAAGCCAGCGATAATATTAGTACCGTGTCCGGTTTCAGACGCTTTAGCTACGCCCTTAACTGGGCCGTATTTTGTTGAAGTGTAATACTCGGTGATAACCATCATTAAGGCGGTTACTGCAATCCCAACCATACCAGCGCCAAAAATGTTCAAAACAGAAGCGCTAAGACCAGTTGCTAACCAATTTGTAACTGGGTAAATGCCGATTGCGGCAAGAACGGCTGAGACAATCAGGCCTTTGTACATCGCGCCCATAATGCTAGATTTTTTGCCTTTAACTTTTACGAAGAAGGTTCCAACAATCGATGCGATAACAGAAACAGCACCCAGAACGAGCGGATACAAAATAACGTTGTCGTTGCCTGCAAAAATAATATGGCCAAGTAGCATCGCTGAAACAGCGGTTACTACGTAAGTTTCGAACAAGTCGGCGGCCATACCGGCACAGTCGCCGACGTTATCGCCGACGTTATCGGCGATTACTGCTGGGTTACGAGGGTCGTCTTCTGGGATACCGGCTTCAACCTTACCAACCAAGTCAGCGCCGACGTCGGCGGCTTTAGTGTAAATTCCGCCACCAAGACGGGCAAAAATAGAGATTAACGAGCCACCAAACGCTAAACCAACCAGCGCTGGGACGTCTTTTGTAATCCAATAAAATACGGTCGTGCCGATTAAGCCAAGGCCAACAACCATCAAACCAGTTACTGCGCCGCCTTTAAATGCTAAATCTAGCGCTGCGCTTAGACCTTTTTTAGCCGCTTGGGCGGTTCTAACATTAGCTCGAACCGAAATGTTCATACCGATATAGCCGCTAAGCGCGGACAATATTGCGCCAACTAGAAATCCGTAAGCTGTTAACCAGTTTAAAATAAGGCCAAGAATTACAAAAACTATAAGGGCAACAATCGCGACGGTTCTGTACTGTCGGTTTAAATAGGCCTGCGCGCCGGTTTGAATCGCTTTGGCGATTTCCTGCATTTTTTCGCTACCAGCGTCTTGCTTAACGATCCAGCGTGCCAAGAATAACCCGTAAAGAACTGCTAAAACACCTGCAGCAGTAGAGCCGTATAAAGCGTATTGTTCGATAGACATTTCACCTCTTCCTTATAGTTAAGTTGTTTACAGAGTAATTATAGCGAACAATTTAGATCGGTTCAACAACTGACGTTTTATTGTAAAAACCGGTTGATTTTTCAGCTCAGTCTGTTAGAATTAGCCCACAACTTCGCTCGGTAGCGAGCAAGGAGCACATATGAGAAGCCACTTTATTTTGATTCCGTCGCATTTCGGGGTATGGATGTCACCCGACAAAGCTATCCACCCAACAAACGAAGCGATATACAGGATCACAACGGTTTTTACGATCCTGGATACGCTTTACCTCCGAAACCCTTCTGATTTTCTAACAATTGGATATTTGATACTGGGTATTGTTAGCCCCCTAAACCCACATGATGTCCGGGCGATTTTCTTCGTTGGCGGCGCTCGCCCAGACGGAGAACTTAGCGAAGCACAGCTAGAAATGCTGTGGGCAGAGGAAGAGTACAGCGATTACTTCTGTCATTTGCCAAATCGGGAAGTCAGAGCGGTCGCCGTTGGCAACAGCACGGCCGAAAACTTCGCTGCTGCTACCGACGAAATCGTTAAGATATTGGGTTCGAACGATCCTGGCAAAACCAATATCCATGTCGTCGGACATCCCGACCACACCGAGATGATCGCCTTCATCATCAAGAAACGGCTTGAGACTCACGAATTCTGGGGGAAATTGGAGATTATTCAGTATCGCAGTGGCGAGAAAGCGCCATACTCGCCGCTGGAGAAGGCGATTCTGTGGTACGGACTCCGCAAAGATCCCTTTTGGGAAGGAAAGTGCACCACCACAAAACTGCTTCGTTGGTGGACGCACTTTCAGCGCCACAGAAAGGGACGCTGACCCTCCCCCACCCACGCCCTCCTTTCGCCGTGTGCCTAGTACATAGCGAAGCGGAGGGCGTTTTGTTATATTCACTTACATGGCAAAAAGACAAAAGGTTGCGGTTGTTTTTGGTGCGAGCGAGGGGATCGGACGAGCAACCGCGTTGTTGTTTGCCCAAATGCAGTGGCAGGTTATTGCCTGCGCCCGTAGCGCCGATAAGTTGGAGGAGATGAGGGCTAAAAACACAAATATCGTGGCCGTACCAACGGACATTACAGTCGAGAAGCAGGTGGCGGCAGCGTTTGAAAAAGCTCTTGGATTGGGCGAAATCAGCGCGATTATCACCACCCCTTCAACCTACGTTCATAGCACGTCGCTTGAGCAAATCGATCTCAATCGGTTTCGAAAAGACGGCGAGCTCAACAGAATCGGCGTTGCGACTGTTGTAAAACATGCCGCAGGAATCCTGAAGTCACAGCGTTCGGGAGTTTTTGTGCTACTAAGCTCGCTCGGCGGCTTGAACGGATGGGTACTTGCTGGCAACGGCGCCTATTCGTTCGATAAAAGCGGACAAACGGCGCTTGCCGAGGCGCTCCACCGCGAGCTTAGCGAAATCGAAGGCAACAAAGCACGGTCGTACGCGCTGTGTCCGGGACTAGTACTTACTGGTTTGGTCGAGCAGCGACTTATCCAGAACCCCCACGAACGCCAAAACGGTATTACCGCCGAGGAGGCCGCAGAGGCAGTAACGGCATTGATCGAACGACCAAGTAAATACGATGGTTTCATCTATCGACTCGAGGGGGTAAAGCTCGTTAAGCACATCTAGCTTCGCTAACCAATCTCAGCATCATCGCCCGGCGAAAGCCGGGACATACTATTTAACTTCAACCTCTTTACCAAAAAGTTTTTTTGTCATTTTTGGCGGTAAGCCCCACCAAATAATTTCTCGTAAATACTGGTTTGTTACTTTTTTATTACCTTGAACTTCCCTGCGGCGCAAAAGAGATCCCGGAATTAGCAAGAACGAAACCAAGAATCCTTTTAGCGTCGGCACTGCTTCGCGCAGTCCGAGTAAACTTCTTAGCAAAAATAATAATAGGATCGGCAAAAATCGCAAACCTATTGGGAGTATTAACCCGAGCGGTACATTTTTTATAAATAGTTGCGGCAAATTCTTGAACATTTGAAACTTACCAAATCCTGGGAACTTTTTACTGGTTGCGCCTTGGGTGTGGTAAGCGATAGCTTCTTTATTAAAATAAAACTTATATCCGGCTAACTGGGCGCGAAAACTAATATCCACGTCTTCAAAATAGGCGAAAAAGCGTTCGTCAAATAACCCTATTTCCTTAAATAATGTTGCGCTATAAAGCGACGCGCCGCCGGAAACACCGAAAACTAACCCCGATTGCGGCGCAAGTTCGGTTTTTTGGTCGCGGCTACGCGGGAACGGCAACCCCCAAACGCTGTACCAATCGCCGGTACTATCAATCGTTTTGCCGTTTTTATGCAGCAGTAAACAAGTTGCGCCACCAAGATTATCGACTTTATCGAAGCTTTCGACTAACTTCTCTAGCCAATTCTCTTCTGCCACGGCGTCATTATTAAATAAGCCCACAAAATCAAAATTATTATCAAGTGCGTGTTTTATCCCAACATTTACTCCGAGGGCAAAGCCAAGATTTTGTTCGTTAAAAATTAGCTCGATTTTTTCAAAGTTTTCGTCTTTTAGTTTTTCCAATATTTTTCTGGAATTATCGGTCGAGCCGTTATCAACTATAATTATTTTGAACTGCTGGTAACTTTGTTTTAACAGCGACAAAACGGCCGCTTCAACCATATCTTCGCCGTTCCAATTTAGTACAACTACCGCTATGCTCTTAAAGTTTTTCATATATCTTATATAATATACCTGGAGTTCAATGAATTTATCTAATATTTTTAGCCGTAAGAACCGAATTCTTTTAAGCGAACTAGTTATAACAGATTTCAAGCTGCGATATCAAGGGTCGGTGCTCGGTTATTTGTGGTCGCTATTAAAGCCGTTACTGTTATTTACGATTCTTTACTTGGTTTTCGTTAAGTACTTGCGCTTTGGCGCCGATATCGCGCACTTTGAGATTTACTTACTCCTAGGCGTTGTTCTTTGGAACTATTTTGTGGAATCTACTAATCAAGGTTTGCACGCGATCGTTAACAGAAGCGATATGATTCGTAAAATCAATTTTCCAAAATACATTATCGTTTTATCAACCAGCATTTCAGCGTTAATTAACCTGTTAATCAACCTTGTGGTTGTAATTCTTTTTGCCGTTCTTAGCGGCGTTGAGTTTCGCTCCAGCGCGTTACTTTTACCGATAAATATCGTTGAACTGTATATTATCTCGTTATCTTTTGCGTTTTTACTTTCGGCGCTGATGGTTAAGTTTCGCGATATCAATTATATCTGGGAAGTAATAATGCAAGCGCTGTTTTATTTAACTCCAATTATCTACCCGATTTCGATGGTTATAAACACCAGCGAGCTAGCGGCAAAAATTCTACTGTTAAATCCAGTGGCGATGGTAATTCAAGACGCCCGTTACAATCTTATTTCCGAACAAACCGTTACCACGTCGAATTTTATTACCAACCCGCTGATCGTGGCGATCCCTTACATATTAATTGTCCTGTTAATATTAATCGCCTCAAGCTACTTCAAGAACAACTCTAAACATTTCGCCGAGAATATTTAATGAATAACCAAGAAAACGCCATTATCGTTAAAAACTTAAGCAAAAGCTTTAGGTTGCCGCACGAAAAAATTAGCGGCGTAAAACAGGGGGTAATTAAATTGTTCAGTGGCGAGCGCGGCTTTGAGGAGCAAAAAGTTTTAAAAAATATTTCGTTTGAAATTAAAAAAGGCGAGTTCTTTGGGATCGTTGGCCGCAACGGTAGCGGTAAAAGTACTTTGCTTAAAATTCTTGCCGGCATTTACGCGCCTGATAGCGGCGATATCGCCGTACTGGGCAGCTTAACTCCGTTTATCGAACTAGGCGTTGGTTTTAACCCAGAACTCTCCGGTCGCGAGAACGTATTTTTAAACGGCGCACTCCTTGGATTTAGCCGCAAGGAAATGACCAATATGTACAACGAGATAGTCGAGTTTGCCGAGCTTGAGAAATTTATGGACCAAAAACTAAAGAACTACTCATCCGGCATGCAAGTTCGCCTTGCGTTCTCGATCGCGATACAAGCCAAGAGCGATATTTTACTGATAGACGAAGTTTTGGCGGTGGGGGATTCTGCCTTCCAGCAAAAGTGTTTTGATTATTTTCAAACCCTGAAAAAAGGCGGCAGAACTGTTGTGTTAGTCTCCCACGATAGAAACTCTTTAGAAAGATTTTGCGACAGAGGAGTGTTAATTGATAACGGCGAGATTACTAGTTTTGGCTCAATCAAGCAGGTTTTGCGTGAATATTCAGAGGTAGTTTTGGGTCAAATTAGCAACTCACCCCAAGAAGAGGTGAAACAAGGTCCATCAATCAGCAAAAACTATGTAGAAATTAAGAAAACTCAAGTACTTAACCACGACAAGGTTCCCCAACGTAAATTTAATTACGGCGAAAAAATATTTGTTGAAGTCTCGCTTAAAGCTAGAAAAGACATCCATAACCCAATTGCAGGAATTACAGTTTGGGAAAAGCACACCCAACGCGCGTTACTTGCAACAAACACATTAATAGAAGAGAATAAATCATTATCCAGTTTAAAGAAGGGCGATGAAATTACAATAAGTCTTGAGCTGCCAAATAATTTTAACGACGGTGAGTTTATTATCGAGCCAGCAATTGCGAACGAGTCAGCGACAGTATTCTACGATCAGGTACCAAATGCAAATAGTTTTATTATTTCAGGTAGTAACAACCCGCACTCCTTACTTTCCTCTGAAAATAAGCTAAAAATAGAAATTATTAGATGAAGTTACATAGAATTATTAACCACGCCCAACAATATGGGTTTAAAAAGACTTTAAAGAAAGCTATTTTACGACTAATTACAGAAAAAAGTTTTTACCAAGAAGAAAAGTATTATAACGATAGAGATTACGTTAAATGGATTAAGGAAAACGAGCCAAGTTTAATAGAGCTGAAAGAGCAGACCAAAAAGAAGTTTAAAATTATGCCCTTAATTTCAATTGTCGTACCAACCTATAATACGCCCATAAACTTTCTTAAGCCGATGGTAGAATCTGTTCAAAAACAGAGCTATCAAAACTGGGAGCTATGTATCGCCGACGGAAGCACTAACCCAAAAACAATCAATTACTTGAAAGAATTAGTTTTAACCGATAAAAGAATTAAGCTCGAGTTGCTTGAGTCAAACGGGGGTATCGCCGTAAATACTAACAAGGCTATAGATTTAGCGACCGGAGATTTTGTTTGTTTACTAGATCACGACGACACTTTGGCACCGTTTGCGTTATTCGAGATCGTAAGCGCGATTAACGCTAACCCCAATGCCGACATGTTGTATTCAGACGAAGATAAGCTATCTTATAACGGTAAAATCAGAAGTCACCCCCACTTCAAGCCAGACTGGAGCCCTATTACGATTAGGAGCTATAACTTCGTTACCCACCTCCTTACTTTAAAACGGTCTTTACTTAATAAAATAGGGAAAATTAATTCCGGATTTGAAGGTGCCCAAGATTATGATTTAATACTACGGGCAAGCGAGCATGCAAAACAAATAATGCATATACCCAAAATTCTTTATCATTGGCGCGAACATGCAAATTCAACTTCAACCAACTCCGGCTCAAAGAATTACGCTAATTACTCAACCCAGAGGGCAGTAAACCTATATTTAAAAAGGAAGAAATTACCGGCTCGGGTAATCGAGGGTCCGCTTTTTGCTTCAGCGAGAACTATCTATTATTTAGAAAGCGAGCCACTTATTTCAATAATCATTCCCACAAAGAATCATGTTGACACACTAAGAACATGCATTTCCTCTATTACCAATCGCTCTACATATCAAAATCTTGAAATAATCGTAGTAGATACTGGCAGTAAAGAAGATATTGTATTTGACTACTATAAATCGCTGTCTGATCCACGAATAAAAATCATTAACTGGAATAGGCCATTTAACTATTCGGCAGTAAATAACTTTGCAGCTGAAAGATGTGGGGGCGAATATCTAATTTTCTTAAATAACGATACGGAAGTTATAACCGCTGGCTGGATCGAGTATCTATTAGAATACTGCCAACAAAAAGATATCGGTGCGGTTGGAGCAAAATTGCTTTACCCAGACAATACCCTTCAACACGCCGGGGTAATTATTGGCATTGGTGGCGTTGCTGGTCATTCACACAAACACTTACCGGAAAATTTTGGTGGTTATTTCGGCCGACTCTCCTACCCAATAAACGTTAGTGCAGTAACGGCGGCATGCTTAATGATAAAACGAGAACTATTCCAAAAAATCGGTGGCTTCGACGAAAGCTACCCACTAGCTTTTAACGACGTCGATCTTTGTATGAAAATTACCGAACAAAATCAACAAATAGTTTGGACGCCGTATGCCAAGCTTTATCACTACGAAAGTAAAACAAGAGGATATGAAGATACGCCCGAAAGGCAAGCCAGGTTTTTAAAAGAGATTAACCGATTTAAGGCCAAATGGAAAAAGCAACTCCAACAAGGCGACCCATTTTATAATAAGAATTTATCCCTTACAAAAGAAGATTATTCTATAAAAAAATGAGCGAATTAAAAGAACTTTCGTTCAGTGTTTACACTAGATATAAGTCTATCCAAGACTGTATCTTGGCGCTGTCGAAAAATAAAAAAATTAAAATACTTGAAGTTGGTGGTAGGGGTAACTTCTTAAAGAAATTTATGCCATCATACGACATTACTATTCTCGATGTTATCGATAGCGACGAGCCAAATTACATTAAAGGCGACGGAAGAAGTCTTCCATTTAAAGACAACGAGTTTGACATTATTGTTTCAACAGACGTACTCGAACATATTCCAGCACCGGACAGAAAGATATTTATTGAAGAACAAATTCGAGTTGCAAAAATTGGCCTAATAATTGCCTTCCCTTCATACAATAAAGAAGTAGTTCAAATCGAGAAAGAAACAAACAAATTATATCGATCACTGTCTGGGCAGGAACACCCATGGCTAATCGAACATCTTTCTTTCTCGCTACCACAAGAAAAGTTTGTTGAAAAAATACTAGAAACTCATCGCTTAACCTGGTCATGTTATGGCAATCAAGATGTGAGACTTTGGAGGCAATTATTAGCAATAGATATATTAGTTGCTGGAGTTGGCGCCCCTGAAATACTAAAAAAATTTAATGAGCTAAGCGCCTATTATAACAGCCATGTTCAACAGTATGACTATCACAAAAACGGCTATAGAAAACTATATGTGGCCAATAAAAACAGGGGAAGATTATTGCTCAATAAACCCTCTCTCCAGAGCATATCTTCCCAAAACATAATAGAACTTGGGATGCTAATGAGCATATTTATGAAAGAGGCGTTCGACCAAATTAATAAGCAGACAGTAAAATTAAGGGAAAGATTAATTGATCAATGGGAATTAGAGAAAGAAATACACAAATCCCTCGAAGAAATCGATCGGTTAAATAAAAAATTACACGGCATAGAGTCCTCGAAGCTTTATAAAATTTTGGCTAAGATAAGGGGTATTCTTAATAGATTTAGGAAGTAACTCCTACCCCCAGATAAACCTTATTATTGATATTTTTAGCTTGCGAGTATAGCGCATTGCGCCCATCCATAACAATTTTGGCCCCAGAGTTAATAATATTTTCGCCTGCGTCAATAAATTCTTTATGCGCGGTGGCAAGTACAACTACCTCCGCACTCCTTAACGCCTCGTCCAAGCTCTTGGCGGTCGATTTATCGACAAAATAAGGATCAAAAGTTGTTACTTCGGCGCCTTTCTCTTTAAGGATTTTAATTGTCTTGGTGGCTGGGCTTTCGCGCATATCACCAACGTTTGGTTTATACGACAACCCTAAAACGGTCACTTTCTTACCCTTCAAGTCGCCTAACTTCTGCTTTTCCAGCTCCGTTTCAACCAGTTCGATACAATACGCCGGCATATTTTCGTTTATCTCGCGCGCAAGCGACATAAACCTATGCTCAAATCCGTTGTTATGCGCGTATTCAATTAAATAATACGGATCAACTGGGATACAATGGCCGCCCACGCCGATCCCCGGAAAATGCGGCATAAACGCAAACGGCTTTGTTGCGGCGCCGTTAATTACGTTTACAACATTAATGCCCAATTTACTAAAACTCATTGCTAATTCGTTTACAAAAGCGATATTAATATCACGAAAAGAATTTTCGACAATTTTTACTGCTTCAGCTTCTTTTAGTGAGGCCATT
This sequence comes from Candidatus Berkelbacteria bacterium, assembly GCA_016213365.1. Classification (GTDB taxonomy): domain Bacteria; phylum Patescibacteriota; class UBA1384; order 2-12-FULL-50-11; family 2-12-FULL-50-11; genus JACRAP01. The sequence goes on along the minus strand of JACRAP010000018.1, from coordinate 20,120 downwards.
TTTTTAATTTCGCCGTCAATTAACTGCGAGTAAAATGCGTACGCAAGATCCAATGCCTCTTCGGAGTTTGCACCGACAACTCGGTTAATATTACCGACGTGCCATTTCTGATCGCCTGGGTTAATACGCTCCGGGCAATGCGCGAAGTGTAAATTTTTGCCAACTTTTAGTTTTGTTTGCTCTTCAATTATTGGGATCAACAGCTCGTCACAAACGCCGGGGTTTATGGTTGACTCGATAATTAACAAGGCGTTTTCTCGTAAATGTTTTGCAGTAGAAATAGTAGCGCTTTCAACGATAGATAAATCCGGCTTCTTATCCTCGTGAACAGGAGTTGGCACGCAAATAATCGCAATATCAACATCCCTTACGAGCGTAAAATCAGTACTGAATTTAATTTTCGTTTTTTTAAGTCTAACGCTCGCATCTTTATCATCAATAGGAGAAATCCGTTTCTTTAATTGATCAATCCTACCCTCACTTGCATCGATGCCAATTACGTCAAATTTTTTTTCTTCCGCCAGTAGTGCTAACGGTAAACCAACATATCCTAACCCAATAACTGCAATTTTATTTATTTTATCCATAATATAGATTATAAGCATAATAACAGGTAAAATAAAAGCATGAAATTACTGATATTTTCGATTTGTAAAAACGAAGAAACGACAATCGCCGAGCTAATTAAGCGTATCCCCAAAAAAATTGATGGGATAAAAGAGCTAAAAGTAGTAATTATCGACGACGGTAGTACCGATAAAACAGTAGAAATCGCAAAGAAAGCCGGCGCAACTGTATTTTACGACGGCGTACAGAAACGACTCGCTAGTCGTTTTCGTCAAGCACTAGAAATCGCGATCAAAGAGAAGGCCGACATTATGGTAAATATCGACGGCGACTTACAGTTTAACCCAGAAGATATCCCGAATTTTGTTGCACCAATAGTTAAGAACGAAGCTGATTTTGTTGCCGCCGATAGATTTACGGGCATTGACGGTAAAAAAAGAAAGCCAAACAATATGCCGAGCGTAAAATACTACGGTAATATGATCGGCGCATTTATTGTTAGTAGCTTAACTGGTCAAAAGTTTAACGATGTTACATGTGGTTTTCGCGCCTATAACCGCGAGGCGATCGTAAAACTAAATATCAACGGTGATTTCACTTACACCCAAGAATCGTTTCAAGTTCTTGCGTTAAAAAAAGTACGCATTAAAACAATCCCTACCTATGTTAAATACTTTAAGGACAGAAAATCCCGCGTTGTCTCCAGTATCCCTAAATTTATTTGGAGCAGTGCTTTAAATATTATTCGCTCTTACCGCGACTTTGCGCCGCTACGGTTCTTTGGACTACTTGGGCTGTTGCCGTTTATACTTGGCTTCGCCTCGTCAATGTTTGTATTAATCCATTGGCTAAATACAGGCAGCTTTAGTCCCTATAAATTTCTTGGTTTCGTTGGGGTGTATCTATTAAGTATCGGTTTATTAATCTGGTTTTTAGGGTTAGTTGCAGATATGCTAAGTAGGATGTTAAATAATCAAGAAAAGATAATAGAACTAATAAAGAAATCAGACATTAATTCAGATTAATAATGATCCACTTTGCAATCGGCACTAGGGCACAACTCTTTAAAATGGCTCCGATAATGCTTGAGTGCCAGCGGCAAAAACTTGATTGGAGATGGATATATACCGCTCAACATAAAGAAACCATTAGCGAAACGCTAAAGATTTTTGGCTTGCCGGACCCTGATTACACGGTTGTAACCTGGCAAACGGAAGCAAAGTCGATGGGGAAGATGTGGAAATGGCTATTTAAGATGTTTATGGCCTTGCCAAAAAGTAAAAAAATTTTAGGGGGCTATACCGGCAAAAAACACATCCTACTCACTCACGGCGATACTTTTACTACTTGGATTACTGCACTTTACGCCAAATTAACCCGGACAAAAGTAATGCATGTTGAGGCCGGCTTAAGAAGTTTTAATTGGAGAGAGCCTTTTCCAGAAGAAATTAATAGACTTATAACATTTCGGCTCGCAGATTATTTCGCCTGCCCGGGCGATTGGGCTTTGAATAATTTAAAGAATTATAAGGGCGTTAAAATTAATACTTTTGAAAATACCCAAGTCGATACCGTAGCTTTTGGCTTAAAGCACGCTGACGGCGCAAAATTCGATATCCCAAGTAATAAATACGTGGTCGTAAGTTTGCACAGATACGAAAACATCTTTAATAAAGAACGGTTTGAACATATCGTCGATGAGCTAGAGTTTGTTGCAAAAGATTTTCTACTACTTATGGTTCAACATCCAACTACTTTTCTACAGCTAGGTAAACTTGGCTTACGCCAAAGACTTTCTGCAAATAAAAATATCCATCTACTGCCTCGCCTCGAGTATTTGCCTTTCATAAAAGCTGTAAAAAATGCCGAATTTGTAATAACAGACGGCGGTGGCAATCAAGAAGAGTTATATCATATGGGTAAACCAACTCTAATTTTCCGACACGAAACCGAAAGAAAGGAGGGCATCGGCACTACCGCTCTAATTTCAAAACTAGATCACGCAAAGATCGCGGAATTCGTGGCAAATTATAAGCACTATCAACACCCTCCAACCCAAACAAAACACTCCCCAACTAAAATTATTATTGAAGCGATTAAAGGGTTTGGCGTAAGTTAGTATGTTTAAAAAACAAAATATTGGGAGAATATTTTCAGTACTTTTCCTAATCTATTTATTATTTTACTTATCCGCAAATAAGACGTTAGCAGAACCACTACTAGCCATCCCGGTAATATATATTATTGTTATATGTTCATTAAAATTTGTCGAAATTTTCATTAACGGCCTTTTTACAAAATTAATACTAAGAGAGTTTGGGAAAAAAATTGGGAATAAAGAATCGTTTTATATTTCCTTACTTTCAACTATCGGGAACTACTTCGGACCAATTTTAGGGGGGGCGGGGATTCGTGCTGTATATTTAAAAAATAAATATAAATTCAATTATTCAGATTTTATCGGATCTCTTTATGGATATTATATTATTTCATTTTTGATTATTTCTATTTTAGGCCTTATAAGTAGCTTGAATTTATCAGGTAGTATTACTAATTCATTGTCGATATTTTATTCTGGAATATTGCTGTTCACTCTATTTTTAATATTCATACGCTTACCAGAAAAAATTATTGATAATAAGGCTTCAGTGCTCTCCGTTTTGTACGGTAAAATATTATTAATACAAAACGGTTGGATAAAAATTAAACAGTCAAAGTTATTAATAATAAACTTTATTTTACTTGGTGTCACAATTAGCTTTTTGGGTATTATCGGTACATACTTACAATTTAAATCTTTAGGTCTTGCAATAAATATCCCAGCGATTGTTATCTATTCAACACTTAGCTCGCTTTCGATCTTGATTAGTATTACCCCCGGGGCAATTGGCGTTAGAGAGGCAATATTCATTCTCGTTAGCTCACAGCTCTTTCTAAAAACTGATGATATTTTGCAACTATCTGCAATTGATAGGGGAGCAACTATTATTGTATTGGTTTTATTGTATTTAGTTTCCCAAGTAGTTATCTTTAAACGTCGTATTAATAACAATTAAATAAATGTCAAAGCCACAATCCCTCAATAGACGGTTGAAATATGCTAAAAAATTAGATATTTTCAATAAGCAATGGCTAAATTTTCATACAAAAATAAGAAACTAGAGTTCACCGAGACAATACCCGATAAAGTTATTGCTGTAATTAAATCAGGGCGCTTCTACGAATTAAGAATGTTGGAGTTTATATCCAGCCTTAATTTTAAAGGATGCGTAGCTGATGTTGGAGCTAATATTGGTAACCATTCTGTTTACTTTGCATTATTCACAAATGCAAAAAAAATTTTTTCGTTCGAACCGGTCCCGCAAATATACAAGGCCCTAGAGGAGAACATAAGATTGAATAAACTAGAGGGGAAAATTATTCCTAGAAATTGTGCCATAGGCGAAAAGAAGGGGCAGTGTTCCGTAGCTTACGAACCGCACAAAAAGGGCGGAGTCGCAAAAGTTAAGAGCTTACGGGGTAGCGTACCAATGGACACATTGGATAACTTAATTGGCTCTGAGAAAATTGGGTTAATTAAAATAGATGTTGAAGGTTTTGAGCCACAAGTTCTAAGAGGGGCTAAAAAGATCCTGGCAGAACAAGATCCTTACATATTTGCGGAAGCGCAGGGGAAAAAGGAAAAAGATGAAATTGAAAAAATTCTCTTTCCATTGGGTTATAGGTGCGTAAAAGTTTTTAACGCAACTGCTACTTACCTGTATACAAAAAATGGGGCTAAAAACACTTTCCTAGATGATGTGAAGTTATATCTCCAGCGATTCCGTATATTCAGACTGCCTTAGTAAGGGTTTGTAGTTAGTTTGGCTAAATACTCCCCATACCCAATCTTTTTTAGTGGTTCGGGCAGGGTGCGGAGCTACTTGTCGGTTATAAACCTTTCACGAAAGGCGATTAATTATTTTATTAAAACCTTTTTTATGGAAGCTTTAGTCTATAAACTTTCATTTATTCTCTTTATATAATAAATAATTTTACATTATAATAACATCTGTATGTCTAAAAGATTAATAAATGTACTTTCTGGGAGAAGTTTTTTTTATGTCGTAATCCTCTTAACCATCATCCAGTCAATTTGGTTTGTGGTGTCCGTAAAATATGCCATACCAGCTGACGAAACCTACCATTTTAAGTTCATAGAATACTATTCTATACAACCCTTTTTTTCTGGGCCAATTATATCAGATCAGGGGTCTGACTCTTTTTATCTTGGAGATATTGAAAGGATCCCAAGCTACCTTTACCATTACCTACTTAGCTTCCCGTATAGAATAGCTAACTGGCTAGAATTATCGATGGAAGCTAGTGTATTAGCGCTAATGTCAGTTAGCGTACTCTTTACTATCTCTAGTTTAAATGTACTTCGCAAGACTACCCTAATAATAAGCAAGGGCAACGAGATGCTATCAAATTCTGTCGTTTTGCTCATGACTCTAACTGGAATGTTTACTTGGATTGGCGCTTCTATTAACTATGACAGCCTGTCGATACTTACTTTTTATTGTTTCTTATTTTACCTAGTTAAATTAATTAACGGTGAAAGATATCAAAACTATTATTTTTTATTGGTCACGCTCGGAATTTCATCAATTCTAATAAAAGTAACAATCTACCCATCAATACTATTTGCAGTGATATTGGGATTAGCTATCTTGCTTAGAACAAGAAAAGAGGAATTGCCCACAAAATACAAACTCACAAGCAGTCAAGTGGCTAAGAGATCCCTAATCGTGATTCTTATGACTATTATTGTGACATTGTTTGGCGAAAGGATAATAAAAAACGCCGTAATTTATCAGTCACTCAACCCAAGCTGCGACACCATACATAGAGTAGAAGACTGTCTTAATAACGCGATTTTTAAAAGAGAGGTGGAACAGAAGAAACAGCTAACCGAAAGTTCCCTCAACGGTAAGCAAATCAAAGTAGATTATCGGTATTTTGTTAAAAGATGGCCTAAAATCATGTACGATCGATTATATTTTTTCTTTGGTCATAAAACCATACCCCCAGACAGATCAGCGTTTACTTCGGTTTTCGCAGCTATATTCATCTCTATTGCATCTATTATTATCAAAAGAAGAACTGTTTTAGAGAATAGCGCTGAAAAAATTATATTTGTTGTTGCGGTATTCTATGTAGCTCTATTGTTCACTTTCAATTTAATGCACTATATGAAATACGGCGCTATTTTAGGAGGATATCAGGGCCGATACCTTCTGCCTGCAGTGCCATTCTTGTATTATTTCTTGTTTAAACTATTTTTCGTAACGAGCGAATCATATAAAAGCAACGTCTTCAAAACAGTTTATGTATCCATCTGCGCCATTACTGTTCTTTGGTTTAGCTACAAACATTTTCCACCAAAAGTTTTTATCGAAGGCACGAATGCCACTTGGTACACTAACTCAACTCGAGAATTCAACTTAAATTTAAAATCTCGGTGGCAAAATTTAACAGATTAGTACTAGCTTGTTAGTCCCACCAAATACTCCCCATACCCGCTCTTTTTTAGTGGCTCGGCGAGGGTGCGGAGCTGCTCATCAGTTATGAAGCCCTCGAGCCAAGCGGCTTCTTCTATGCAACCGATCTTGTGGCCGGTTCGTTTTTCGATAACGCGCACGTACTCGGCGGCGTCGTTCATACTTTCAAACGTTCCGGTATCTAGCCACGCCGAACCTTGCTCCATCACCACAACCCTTAACTTACCTCGTTTCAAGTACTCGTCGTTTACGGCGGTAATTTCAAGCTCGCCGCGAGCGCTTGGCTTGATATTTTTAGCGATTTCCACCACATCGTTATCGTAGTAATACAAACCCACCACCGCGTAATTGGATTTTGGCTTGGCTGGTTTCTCCTCAACCGAGATCGCGTTCATATCTTTATCGAATTCTACAACGCCGTAACGCTCTGGGTCGGATACCTGATAAGCAAAAACAACGCCGCCTTCTGGGTCGATACACTTTTTTAAAACTCCATTAAAACCGTGTCCGTGAAAGATATTATCACCTAGCACTAACGCCACCGAGTCTTTGCCGATAAACTCCTCACCGATAATAAACGCCTGCGCAAGGCCATCGGGGCTTGGTTGAACGGCGTAACTGATTTTAATACCGAGCTCACTACCATCACCAAGAAGCGACTTAAACATCGACGCCTCGTGCGGCGTTGTGATTATTAAAATATCACGGATACCGCTTTGAATTAAGGTAGAAAGCGGATAATAAATCATCGGCTTGTCGTAAATAGGGATTAACTGCTTTGAAATGCCTTTAGTAATTGGGTACAAACGCGTTCCGCTTCCGCCCGCTAAAATTATGCCTTTCATTTAATTAAATATACTACTCCGTTATCTTTTTTCCCATCAGGTTAGTTATCTCATATCTTGCCAGAATTTACAAAAACGCCTCTTGATTAATGTGGTAAGATAGTTGCAGGATGAGTAGGTTTATCACTAGGGTTACAAGCCTGCTAGGGGCATTTGCACTCGTTTTTTCTGTTGGCGTACCAAACGCGCTAGCGCTAGACACCAGTAGCACAAACTTCGTCAACGGACTTTATTATAATAATTTAATCTCTAATACTGCCTTTATCGCCACTAACAGTATGACCGTAAACGATATACAAAACTTTTTAATAAGTAAGGGTAGCGCGCTTGCGACCGCGCCTTCAAGCAAACTCGGAACTGGCGCCAACGGCCGCAACGCCGCCCAGATTATTTGGGACGCCGCCCACGGCCACGGCTACGCAACCGGTACAGTTAAGGGTGTAACCGTAGCTTATAACACTGTCAGCCCTAAAGTATTACTTGTTACGCTCCAAAAAGAGATGAGCTTAATTACCTTAAGCACCTTAAGCGATACTCGATTGCGAATCGCGATGGGTTACGGTTGTCCGGATTCCGGCGGGTGCGATTCGAAGTATTACGGATTTACTAATCAGGTTGAACGCGCCGCTTGGCAGTTTCGCTATAACTACGAAATCGCCGCCAAAAGCTCGTCTTGGTGGGTAACTTACTACGGCTCTAGTGCCATCCAGTATCGCGTCGGGAATACCGTTTCTTTGGCCGACGGTACCGGCGTATATTCAGTAAACTTTAATAACCAAGCAACCGCGTCGTTATATCGTTATACCCCACACGTTTTTAACGGCAATTATAATTTTTGGAAGCTTTATAATATTTGGTTTGGCTCCACCGGCGGCACCGGTTCGGCGGGAAGTGGCATTAACGACACCTCAACAATTAGCACCAAAACTTACCGCATACAATACAAAATTAGTGGTACTAAAACTAGCACCTCAACCGTTAAATACGGCAGTACCACCGTTGCCAGCGCTGGTTCAACCAAATGGAGCGTTACGCTTACTCCGACCGTTGGCAAGAAAACCTACACAATCAGTTACATCGACGGCGGATCGACCGTTGCTACCAAATCAATCACTATCGACCGTCGCAAACCAGGCGACGTTAACGGCGACGGCAAAGTTGAGCTACTAGATGTTTCTTTAATGAGCGACGCGTGGGGACAAAACGTTAACGACGACGCGTGGCTAAACCTAAATCCAGAGTCTGATAACGTTGTTGATTTACTTGATCTCTCGATTTTAGCTAATAGCTACGGCAATTAATGAAATTTTGTGCGTAAAAAGATAAAATAATATTAATGATAAAAAAGATTTTTTCCATAATTACCGTTGCCGCGATCCTGTCAGGATTCCTTGGTGTAAAGAGCGCTCAGGCCGCCGGTATTAGTCCATCGGGTGGGGGTACCTACGTTGTTGGCCAGAACTTTACGGTTTATGTGCGCGCCAGCGGCACTACTTTCGATAGTTTACAGGGTACGATTAACGTCAGCGGTCCGGTTAAAATCGTTTCTTTTTATGCCAGCTCTTCGGCGACATGGCTACCCGGCAAAAGCCCAGCAAACGGTAGGCAGTTTGTGGGGTTAGTTTCAGCGACTTCAAGCATAACCGTTGCAACAATTACCTTGCGCGGCACCAGCACCGGTAGCGGTAGCGTTACCGTGTCTGGTGCTAGGTTGGCTTATAACGGTAGTGAAGTATCATCAAACGGCGGTTCAACCTACTACACGATTAATCGCGCCCCAACCCCGCCAGGACAGGTTTCGGTAACTTCTAGCACTCACCCCGATCAAAAACAGGCCTACGAAGCCACAAATGTTACCCTAAACTGGGAGCCGCCAGCCAACGGCGCTACTGGTTATAGCATTGTGTTCGACCAAGCCGCCACCACCAACCCAGAAAAAAAAGTTTCCACCACCAAGAAAACCGAAACCTATAAAAACGTAGCGGTTGGCACTCACTACTTTCATATCCGAGCTGAAAATAGAGACGGCTGGAGCCCGACTACCCACTTTAAAGTAACGATTAAGGAAACGGTCGATAACGGCCTGGGCGCCCCAACAATCGAAGCGATCGAATTAACCGACGACTACACTAACGACATTAACGAAGGCAAGCTTACGGGGGTAAAATTTAGGGGCACGGGTATCGCCAGCTATACAATGCTATTAACCTTCGATCCGCTACTCGGTTTAGACGCAAAAAAATATCCCGATCCAGTCGTTGACGAAGCCGGAAAGTGGGAGTTTGTTGTAAACGAACCGCTTAAGGTTGGTTTTTACAAGCTAACAGCGCAAGGAAAATTAAAAGACACTCTTACCCCTTCCAGTGAAACGATTACTTTTGAAATTTCTGTATCTGAGGGCGGAAGCGCCAAAATGCTAAGTAGTACCGACGAGAAAGAGCTGTTCCTTGCCGCCCAAGCCGAGGAGTTCAAAGCCGCCCAAGCCGAACAGAAACGTAGAGATCAGATTACTTGGGGTAGCGTTGTAATCGCAATTATCTCGTTATTAACCGGCGCCTTTATAGTTTACTTTAAGGGTAAAAAATTTAAGAAACATTTGGCAAAAATTAACGTTGAACCAAATAAAATAAATAAGGTCATAAATTAGAGCCCTAAAATTCTGCTGAATTTGTCGCTTAGCGGCTCGCCTCGATGCGAGTGGTACGGTAAGTGTACCGCCAATACTTCCATAACTTCTTTTGCGCTATTTTTAGGCAGAACTATGCTTAGCGCTGTTTTGGGAAAAGCCCTTTCCAGATAGACTGTGATACTGTCGTTATGAGCAGATATCCAGAAAGATTTTATATGATGGTAGGCGAAAAAGTGGTCGTCGATGGTAATGCCAGAGTTATTCAGTGCGACTTTGCGAGATTTCGGCTTTAAGGTGGAGGCCTTAAAGATCGCAATTCCGCAGGCGATAATCGTTAGGGCCAGGATATAATCGCCCAAATACACCGACGCACCGGATATAGTAAGGATAATCAATCCAACTCCAACGTACCAGAACTGATTCTTATCGTTATTATGAAAATCTCGCGCGACAACTTCGATTTTTTTGTTTTTATTCGAATTGTGCATAAGTTTATATTAGCAGATTTTATATATTGACTATTATACATTTGTAATATACATTTCAATTATGACTAAAGTAATTAACTCAACGGAATTAAGAACAGATTATGCTTCGATTGCAAAAGAAATTCGCGGAGGAAATAAGGTTGCCGTTATAACAAAGCGCGGTCGACCAGATTTGGCACTGGTTGATTTAGACTATTTAGAAGATCTAATCTAAAGCCAAGACAAAGAGTTTCAGTCCTCGCTTCGCCGTGCAGCCGAAGAAAAAGTATACTCGCTGGACGAAGTTTTAGAGCAGTCTAATTAAGATAGGTTATGTATTTTACATTTAGCGAGTCTGCCAGAAAAGATTTTGTAAAATTACCCAACAAAGTAAAGTCTGGGCTAAAAATTAAATTTATTTTTTGGCAAAATAGTGATAGTGTTTTAGATTTTGCAAAACCTTTAACGCAACATCAAGTTGCGACACATCGATTTAGATTTGGTCCGTATCGAATTTTAATTAAAAAAACAGGCGAAGAGTTGCGGATTTTAAGGATCAGGCACAGGAAGGAAGTGTATAGATAAGATGGCGGAGAGGGTGGGATTTGAACCCACGAAAGTCTTGCGACTTTACCGCATTTCGAGTGCGGCGCACTAGTCCACTATGCGACCTCTCCAACGTGATGCGACCAACTGTGGCGAGGTCGGCTCAACCGCTAGGGCGATGCGACCTCTCCAACCTGTAAATTATACCTTAAATTCAATGCATTTTCTTTACAAAAAAGCCGCAACACAAGGAAGCGACTTCTTTGTTATTTAAAATCTAATGTTCAATTACCTTTTTCAGGTTATATCTATTACATACCTGTTCGAACCTTATGTCAAGGGGTAAGAGAATTTGTATAGAAAAAGGGGCTCGACCGATGGTCGAACCCCTCTAGGGTGTGGCCGTGTTAACGGCCACGAGAGACGATCCTCTTCAGCTTCTCGCCTGCGTCTTTCAACGCGTTGGCGGTGCTGAAACGAGCGGCTCGCTCGAGCGGATCACTCGAGCTGATGTAGCCAGCTTCAAACACTCTCACGCCCAGAAGGCGCGAGAAGAAGCCGCCGAAGATACCGATCGCACCGCCCTGAATGTTGTTGGACTTATGGTTGCCAACACCGCGCAGTCGCCCGATCGGCTCCATGTCGCTGGCATAGAAATCCAACGACAAGAAGGCCGACGAAGTCGCGGTGGTGGTTATAACCGCGGCATCATTGCCGCGATAAGACCCTCCAATGCCTACTCCTGACTTTTGTCCGTCGCCGCCGGTACTGACAATACAGATCACCGGCGGGACATCCATAGTCCCCCTTTGAATCCGACTCGAGTCCCGCCGAACGAATTCGGCAGATTCGAGATCGCGGCGCCGAGCGTTCTCCCTAAGGAGTTGCTCGGTGCGCGGGCCAACCCGAAGGCCGGCTGCCTCGATCAAGTCGGCAGTGGCTGCAAGGACCGTGTGGTCCTGTAGCCAATTGCAGTTTCCCGGAGCCAACCAACCGTTGGTCTCCAACTGCAATTCAACAACCGTTCCCGCCACAAGGGCGGCTCGGTCGTGAACCACTACGTCCGCGTCTTCGACGCGGTAGTCCTGGGCCAGCCCGAAGGCGGCTGCGACGACGAGAAGAAACAAAAAGAAAACCTTCTTCATGATTCTGGAATCCTCCTATTTTTTCAGGTGCCCTTGCGGGCGTTCCCATATGGGACACCCGAAGTGTGTGTTGTTTATACCATATTTACTGGTAAAAGTCAAGGGTTTTAGAGGAAATTTTAGTTGAGCATTAACCTGTTATGGGGTAAAATACGGGGGTTGAGGCATTGCCAAGACTGGGTTTATGGTTAGTGCCAGAGTGGGTCGGATGCGAGCGAGCGCAGCATCCGGCGGGAAATAAACAATTTCCCCGGCGGCCACGATGGCTCAGTTTTTTGCTCGAGGCTATGCCGAGACATATTATGGAGAGGTGCCAGAGTGGCCGAATGGAGCTCACTGCTAATGAGTTGTCTGCCGTAAGGCGGACCCAGGGTTCGAATCCCTGCCTCTCCGCAGATTGAAAACTGCCGTCGACAGGTTCGGCAGGTCCACGCTTCAGGGTTCGAATCCCATCGTTCCTGAAAGTGCTGGATCCCGACAACAAAGTCTGCCCCCGCCAGGAAACCGTCAAGGGATGGTTTACGTATGAAAACGTGGGCATTGCCCGGGAGGCCTAGAATGGCAGACAAGACCAGCGCCGAACGCAGCGTCATCGCGGAAGTGCTCTCAAACGCACCCGCGGGAACGCAAGCGACGGCTCAGTCGGCAAGTCAACCGAGTCATCATCACGCCGGTCAGAAATCCGGTCCGACCCACAACGATGCGACGGCCGGAACCAAGCAGTCGGACGGAACGATCACCTACGAGAAGATCCACTCCGACGACTAAAGAGAAGAGGCTCGGTTGCAGACCGAGCCTCTGATTTGGGTTAGAATTCGAGCTCATACCCGGCAGGATCCACCCCATGAGCCAGGAAGAATTTCTTGAGTACCGCTTGAGCCTGTCGCATTGATTCGGGCTCGTGATTTATGAAATGATCATACACCTGGCGGTAGTCGTCTTTGTATTGGCTCCAATCTGGCTGAAAGACTTCTGAGAAGACATGCCTTTCTTCTGATGAGAAGCCAGGGTCTGTCGCGGGATCAAACTCTGGGTGGTGTTCAAGCAAGCTTTCTACCGCCAGCGTCTGAGCTTTGTATGTTTCTGCGCCTGCACTTGTCATAGGTGACATGGTAGACGCAGTTCACAGTTTGTCAACCTACAACGCCTGCGCAAAACAGTTTACTGGCTAATGCAGGGCGGGATGGTTACCCGCAAACAGTATGTCTCCACTCCGAACAAAGCCAGAGTAGAAAGGATTCTTGAGTATGCTCGAAAGCGTAGAGATCTGCAAGAATTGGCCTTTTCCAGACCGGAGCCCGCAGCCGATTGAAGCCGCTTGTATTTGGCGCAGAGTTAGTTTGGCCGCTCGAAGTTGAAAGAGCCACTTCACTTTCGGGCCGATGATTGGGTCGATGATCACGTTCCCATCCGCGTCCTTGGTGTAACCGAGTGGCAGGCGGCAGGTGTGCTTCCCGGCCTGAGCACGTTTCAGAAGCCCGAGCTTGGTGACCGCGCTGATATACTCTCGCGTCTCTTTCTTCATCATCTCAGGTTGAATGGGGTTTGCAGGATTTGCAAAAAACGAGGGGTTGCCTTGCTTTGTGGTTGTGTTAAGACCGGTTCATGAATATACCAAAACCAAACCAAAACGAGATCGATGAGTTTAGAGTTCTTTGCCTGCAGAAGTTCGGGTTGGTGCTGACTAATGAGGAAGCAACACATTACGCCACCAAGGTCGTCGCCCTGGCTTGCTTTCTCAGCTGGCCGCTCTGGAAGGAGCCATATCTTTCGGGCTTGAGCCCAGAAGAACGCAGCCGTCTGCTTCACCAGTTCTTGACCATCCCGAGCTCCCGAACTTATTCGGTCTGGCCAATAGGCGATGATCTCGAAGCATGATGACATCAGGCCGCCTTCCTTAATTCTGTTCCGTCGTCAAAACGCAGATCTACTTCTGTTAGCAGAGTGCGGACACGCTCCCACTCAGCCCGCAGTTCGACAGAGCTCACTGCAAATATTTCTACACACTAAGCAGTTCGACTGCGCTCACTACGCTAATCATTCCTAGTCCCCCATGTCTACGCGCACTTCAACTGCGCTCATTGCATCGATCTGTCCCCATCCTCCCACCTCTGCGTCGGTTAACTGCTACAATAAATCTATGCCTCAAGATTTGCGTGCAGTTGTTAAACAGTACGATCGCTCTCAAGAAGAGCAACAAGCCGAGCTCCTAGCGAGTCAGTACGGCTTGCCGTACATCAATTTAGTTAATTATCCGTTTGTTGCCGATATCTTAGGCCTAATCCCTGAAGAAGCGGCAAGGGCGCTAAACGTTGTTGCCTTTATGAAAATCGGTAACGTCGTGCGAGCGGCCGCCCCAAATCCCGCAAACGAGCAACTTGTTCAGTATATGCAACAGCTTAGTGCTAACTTAGGCGTAACTTTCGAGCCGCATATCTGTTCCCAAAGCTCAATCAACTACGCCTTGCAACGATATCCACTTCTATTGCCAAAAATCCAAAAAGTAATTGAGGAAGATCGGCCGGTAATCCAAACCCTCAACGACTTACAGCAAGCGATAAACAAAGTCGGCACAACCGAACTGCTTGAAACAATTATTTCAGGCGCCGTAAGTTTAGACGCCAGCGACGTCCACTTCGAGCCGATGCACGAAGCAGTTTACGTTCGCTTTAGAATCGACGGCAAACTCTTACCGGTATTAACTTTGCCTGAAAAATCTTACAAGCTTTTAAGTTCAAGAATTATGACCAACAGTCACATCAAGCTCGACTTGCGCACAATCGCACAAGACGGGCGTATGAGCGTAAATATCGACAACAACCCGATCGACATTCGTGTTAACGTATTGCCAAGCGCCTACGGGCAAACCATCGAGCTGCGCTTACTTAATTACAGACAACTCCTAACGCTCGATCAGCTACTGTTCCCAGCTCAAACCCTCGAAGCAATTCGGTTAGCTATCGGTAAGCCCGAAGGATTGGTACTTTTTACCGGTCCAACCGGAAGCGGAAAAACTTCGAGTCTGTACGCAGTTTTGCAGCTACTCAACACGCCGGAGCGCAAAATAATTACGATCGAGGATCCGATCGAGTATCGCCTTGAAGGGATCGAACAGGTTCAGGTTGATCCGCTCGCCGGCTTCGACTTCCCCCAAGCCCTTCGCGCAGTGTTGCGCCAAGATCCAAACGTAATAATGGTGGGTGAGATTCGCGATCACGAAACCGCCGATATCGCCGTGAACGCGTCTTTAACCGGACATTTAGTGTTATCAACGCTCCACACCAACAGCGCCGCCGCCTCGTTCTCGCGTTTAATCCAGATGGGCGTGCCAAAATACTTGCTTGCCGACTCGGTTTCGTTAATTGTCGCCCAGCGACTAGTGAGAAAACTCTGCACCAACTGCCAAGGCGGCGGCTGCGAAGTTTGCCACCAAACTGGCTATAAAGGTCGGTTATTAATCGCCGAGCATCTGTTGCCAGACACAAATATAATCGAGTTAATTAAGCGCGAGGCGTCGCTTAGCGAGTTTCAACAGTATTTCACCACTATTGGTAATAAAAGTTTATTTGAAGACGGACTTCTGAAGGTGAGCCAAGGGCTCACTACAGAAGCTGAAGTAAGATCGGTTGTTGGTTAAGCTATCTATTACCAATCAATTCGGTGCCTACGAACCTTAGAAGGAGGTAAGAAATCATAATAATTATTATTCCAATTAAGGCGTTGGTAATTCCTTTTCGGGCGCCATCAACTTTAGCTGAATCACCGCCGGCAGTAATGTATTGGAAACCTGCTATTAACAGATAAATAAAGGCAGTAAGTGCCGCAATCGTTAGAACTAGCGCAATAATCTGCCCCAAGATAACCGAGAAGGTTGTTTTATCGCCACCAGTCCCGAATAACTTTAAGAATTCAAAGTCTGAAAGTTTCAAAGATCGTCCTGTGTTACTACCGCCAATACCGCCGTTATTTTGGGCGTAAACCTTAGTTACAAAATCAGTTAGTTTAATAAACATTTACCTCCTTAAATATTTGAATACATTATTATTACAGAACTATTCCCTTAAATTGTCAAGCGCCTTTAATTTAGCCCCGTAACATTTAACCCGTCGATTAACAAGTTCACCAGGAACCTAGAGAAAATCGCTATAAACATACCGATAAGGGCAAACTTAATAATATTTTTTGCGCTCTTAATTTTGTTCTCGTCGCCAAAGGCCGAGGTGTATAAAAACGCGCCGTAAAGAAAATAAACAAAAGTACCTACCGCAATTAATAGCAGTAGCAAGCTAGTATAGAAAAAGATACTTTCACTAATACAGCTAATCCCCGCGCTTTGGGCGGCAGTTGCTGTACGCAAACACGGTGGGATGATAGAGAAATCATCTGAAATAAATTGCTTAGCGTCGCCGCTTGAATCTGGCAGATCGATCGCTTGGGCGAAAACCAAATTCGGCGCAAATAGTAATGTAAGAATTATAAGTCTAATCATTGCCTATTAAAAACGTTACCGATTTTGTGTTACTGCCGCTACTAAAAGTTAGGGTGCTACTACCAGCAGAGGTATTTTTGCCAGAATAATTAACCCTAATTGGCTGGTTAGTAGAATAATTTTCTGGGGTAAAAATAACTGCCGTGTCTAAAAGCGTTAAGTCTAAATTCCCTTGGATGTTAGCACTAACCCTAACGTTAGACGATGGCTTGGTTGGTAAATTAATAAGAAATTGTTCCGTAAACGGTTGGCTTGGATTTGCGATATTATAGTTACCCAAAGAACCACCAGAAGCGGTTGTAACTTCAAAATCAGCAGTAGTTGTTAAGCCACCACCAGAATTATCACCGCCGTTGTTACTACTCCCCGAAAAATCTGTTTCTGGGATACTCGCAAAAAAGTTTACTAACAGAAACGATAACATCGCTAAAATTACACCGGTAAGCGCCCAAACGATATTTTTTCGAGCCGTTTCGGCCTTGGCGGCGTCGCCACCAGAACTAATGTACATAAATCCAGAGTACAGTAAGCTCCCAAATGCAACTAATGCGATAGTTGTTAAGATTATGTTTATTGCCCCTGAGAAAAGCGAACTAAGCGTTAGCGATGAGCCAGGAAGCTGATCGACTTTGTCCTTATCAATAACCGCTTGGGCAAACACCCTGTCAATCATTCTCGCACCCCAATTATCGGAATAATTAACTTAATTAAAAACAACAGCGCCAACCCGACTAGCGCGCCGATTATTACGTCTTTGCCTTCGCGCGCTTTTGTTTCGTCGCCGCCGCTTGTAACGTATTTAAACGCGCCCCAAACAATCATTAAAACTGCTAAGCCAATAGCAATATTTGAAGCAACTTTTATTAGAGCTAAAAAATACTCCGAGAAGCTTGTATATTCCAACTTATCTTTGCCGTCTACTTTTTCAATCGGAACACCAATAGTATAAGCCCAAGCTTTCGTTACAATCAGATCTCGTAGCGTCATTATTCGAACGCTTTCTTAAATCTTTCAGCGGTTGTGTCGGCAGATGTTTGGGCTTTGGCGTTGTCGTTTACAATTAATTTTATCGCGTCTTGCAAAATTTCGTCGGTCTCTTGCCATTCAGGTTTGATAAACGGCTTTAAATACTGCAACTGCGCTAAAAAGATTTTCTCTGCTGCGTTATCAGCTGTAATTAGTTCGGTCGGGATTGGACGCGTTCTGCCAAGCAACTCAACCGAAATTTTGTCGGTCAGGTTTGAATATTGGTTCAAAACGCTCGACTCCATAAAATAACCCAAATACTTCCATGCTAAACCGGTGTTTTTCGAATCTTTGTTAACGATGTGCGACCAACTAACCCCGAAATCAACTCGATCGGCCACTTTTACCGAATCGTTAATTTGCGGGAAAGTTGCCACTTTTAACTTAAAGCTTGGGTTGGCATCAACGATTTGTTTTAAGGTAGAGTGATAACCGATCAGTGTGGCAGTTCTACCGCCGATAAATGCGCTCAAGCCACTGCCAAGTCCTTTATTCCAGGAATAATTCGCCTTACCGGGCTTGGCAAAACTGGTATAAAAATCGAGCGCCTCGGTGGCAGGGAAGCGAGCTTTGCCGTTAACGAACTGGGCTAAATTAAAGGTTACGTCTTTTTTATCGTCGGAGAGGATTTTTACGCCCGATTGAACCAGAAAAGCCGAAAGGATGTCGGTTGCGGCGTAAGTGTTTTCAGCCGTTCCAAGCGCGATACCCGAACGCGTAACGGTACTGCCACTTGAGCGTGATATCCCAGACACCTGCGTTCTTAACATACCCCAAGAAGTTAAATAACTCCCGATCGCGTCTTGTTGAGCTTGGGTTGCTTCGTCTAGATATTTTAAGTAGAAATCTTCGTTATAAAAAACTGCCAGCGTATCGGCAAATAGCGGCACGCCGTAAAGTTTATTGTCGTAGATATTTAAATCCACTACCGCTGGGATTAAGCGATTTTTAGCGATATCGATCGGGTTAAGTGTTTCGTCTTCAGCGAAAGCCGGCTCGCTTTTTGGGGCGTGTTTGGGGATCCAATCACTACGAACCAACCAAATATCCGGGCCTTTTTCGCTAGCGATCGCGTCCACCACTTTGGCTTCGTAATCAGCGGCGTCTTTAGATTCGATATATTTAAACTCTAACGTTACATCGGGGTTTTCTTCTACAAAACGCTGTGAGATTTGCTGGTAGGTTTTAATCTCGTCGTACGGCATCCAAACGCTAATTTTTTTAACGGTTGGGGCGGTGTTGTTATCGCCACCGCTTCGGATTAATAAAACAAAAAGACCGACTACGATAATGCCGAACACAACAAAAGCAATTAATACCCCTCGCTTCATTAGTTATAGCTTCCCTCAACTCACCCTTTGTTGCAAGCTTTAATTTACTTCAACTTTTAGAATTCTGGTTTTGGTTTTTTCTTGTTTTGGAATTTGAATTGATAGGATGCCGTTACGCAAAGTTGCGTCGGCTTTTGAGGCGTCGATAGAAAACGGCAAAATATACGAGCGCATAAACGAGCCCCAATAACACTCTTGGACAAGATAGTTATTTTTGTCGGTTTCGGTTTCGTTTTTGCGCGTGCCTTTGATGGTTACCACTTCGTCGGTGATGGAAATCTCTAGATCTTCAACCTTAACGCCAGCGATCGGCGCTTTAATATAAATATTGTCGTCGTCTTGGTAGGCGTCGATAGCAAGCTGCCCCTCTTCTTCCTCTTCTAACCACTCGTCGTTAAGCTCTTCTTTTTTTGTCATAGTTCTCCTTAAATTATTGGGCCCCTGTAGCACTATTATGGTATGGATTTGACCGCAAAGTCAAGGCGATAATTACCAAATGCTTGGTTTACTGTTCCCGATCGATTGCGTTGTTTGCGGCCTTGAAGGTAGTTGGGTTTGCCCTGAATGCTGGGAGAATAACTGCCAGCGACTAAAAAGACGATGTTTTATCTGTAAAAAACTCGGCGAAAACGGCTTGTGTAAGGGTTGCCAAAAGTTTACTGGTCTTAGCGAATTAATTTGCGGTTATAGTTATAAAAATCCAGCGATTCGCGAGTTAATAATTAAGGCAAAATACGCCAATTACAGTAACGCTTTAGTTTTTTTGTCGCAAAAGTTTTTAGACGAAGCGGTCGACGCGGAAATAGACTTCGATGTTGTTGCGTATATCCCGAGTTCGCGCAATAAATTTAGAGAGCGAGGGTTTTTGCAAACAAAAATTATCGCCGAAAAACTTTTTAGGCGAAATGCGAGCGTAAAAATCCTAAAAGTTCGAGAAACCGCAGCTCAAGCTGGACTGAATAAAGCGGCTCGGCGGGAAAATATTAAAGACAGCTTTTTAGTTAAAGATAATTTGCGCGATAAAACGGTGGTTGTTGTTGATGATGTTGTAACCACTGGCTCGACGCTTAAAGAGGCGGTTCGTTGCTTAAAGATGGCCGGGGCCAAGAAAGTAATAGGGGTGACTTTAGCGTACGACTAGCAGACTTTTGCCAAATTCTAGGGTATAATTGTACGAGAATTACAGGGAAGCGTGCCGGAGTGGCTTATCGGGACAGTCTTGAAAACTGTTAGGGATGCAAGTCCCTCGTGGGTTCGAATCCTACAGCTTCCGCAGCTGGTTTTAGAACCAGCAAGGAAACGGTAGGATTTGGGAAAATATCAAAATATTATACATGCGCCCGTAGCTCAGTGGATTTTACGCTTCGCTTCAATCCCCTTCGCCACGGCTCGCATTGTGAGAGAATATTATACATGCGCCCGTAGCTCAGTGGATTAGAGTACAACCTTGCGGAGGTTGGGGTCAGAGGTTCAAATCCTCTCGGGCGCGCTGAACGAGACGTTATCTCGGTTTGACGTCACAAAAAAGTGCC
>JACRAP010000017.1 GCA_016213365.1 Candidatus Berkelbacteria bacterium | reverse complement strand
TGGGCAGGCCGCTAGAAACGTCTACTTCCACAGTAACGCTTGATCCGTATATTCCATTAATAGCCACACTCGGTAGCTTCGTAAGCATAAACGCACTTACTAACACTACGGACCAAAAATTACAATACCAAAGCCAAATACACAAACGGCAATTACGCTCCAGCCCATCACGATAATTGGCATTTTACGCCCAAGTACCGCCAGTACCGTTCCGGCAAGATAGGCAACGGCTAGTAAAACTAAAGTTAGTACATTTGGTCCGCTGGTTGGGAGCGGACTATTGGATGCGGCGCTATACTCCAAGCCAAAGCTGTTTAAACTTGCCATAACGGACACAATTAGTATCGCCATAAGTGATACGCCCGAGGCGACTTGAGTTCTACTATTAAGTTTTTTCGAGATAAGATGCCCCGTGCTTTTATGAGTTGCTGCCGTCTTAAGAGCCAACTGCCCTTTTTGGTAAAACTGACCGCCACAATCGTTACATTGCCAGTTCTTTGCGCCACTAACTTGTTCATCGTAGTTACTTTGCGACAAGAGTGTGCCGTCGAGCGGGCAGTGTAAATCGAAAGCTTTAACCGAAAAATCCGGCTTTGGCGATTCGTACTGATTGATACTTTTTTGGTCGAGCGGCTCGGTTAACTCTTTCTCCAACCAAAAACCGCCACACTGGACACATTGTTTGGCGTTAACGATTCCGGCAAAGACTGTCCGAAGCTCGATCGGATCGAACTCCCCCTCACATAACGGACATTTCATCTAATTCAATGTCGCATATTTTCTCTAATCGTTCAAGAAATTATCCACTAACTCAACTAGCTTGGAATAATTTTCAATCTCGTGAATGGTACCGTGATGTCGCCACCAGGTTTGTTGTCTGCGAATATAAGCGCGACTGGCCTTTTTTAACTGTTCGATCGCTTGTGGCTTAGTTAATAAACCGTCTAAATAGTCACTGGCAAATTTATAATCTAAACCGATTGTTTTTAACCACCCTATATTTCGTGCATCTGTTCTAAGTTGTCGAGTTTCTTCAACGAGCCGGTCAAATATTCGCTCAATTCTTTGATCGGATTTCTTAAATAGTTCGTCCCTAGAAACTTTGGGCGATAAAATAATACTATTAAAGTCAACTTCATTTTTAATTTTGGCGTGCCGTCCGCTGCCGGGCACGTATCCTTCTAGTAGCGCCGTGATATAAAGTCCTGTACCGCCAACCACTATCGGCACGTTGCCGTTTTTCCAAAGCTTATCGATCATTTCTTTTGCAAGTATTAACCAATCATTGAGCGTAAATTTTTGTGTAATCTCCATTTGGTCAATCAGTAACTGGGGGATTTCTTCAATTATTCGAGATGTATAACCTAAAAATTCACTTTGCTTACCCTCTTTGTTCGTTCCAACGTCTAAGCCCCTATAAATTTGCCTAGAGTCAGCGGAGATAATAACACCGTTAATCTCCTTTGCTAGTTTTACGGCTAGCGCCGTTTTGCCGCTATTTGTAGCTCCAACAATTGCGATTACTTTTTTTATCATGTTATATTGCAGTGATGATTAAGGTTACCGATCTCCATAAATCATTCTATCACCAAACAGAGCCGCAAAAGGTATTGGACGGCGTTAACTTACAAATCGATAAAGGCGATGTTTTTGGGTTAGTTGGTCAAAACGGCGCGGGAAAGTCGACGTTAATTAATATAATGCTCGGACTTTTAAGCGCCGACTCTGGCTCGGTATTATTTCAATCAAAAAATTCAACATCATTAAAAGCAAAGCAAATATACGGGGCGATGAGCGAACAACCAAAGTTTTACGAGCAATTTAGCGCTACGGAAACGCTAGCTTTCGTCGGTAAGCTTTATAAAATTAATACAAACGCTTTAAAAGAAAAAATTCCTCAATTACTTGAACTGGTCGATTTAAGTAGCTCCGCCAATAACAAAGTTAAAAGTTTTTCAAAAGGAATGCACCAGCGTTTAGCGCTTGCCTGCGCATTAATAAACGAACCGAAAATTTTGATACTAGACGAGCCCTTCGATGGCTTAGATCCGATCGGCAGAAGATTATTTAAGCAAATAATCCTGGAGCAAAAGAGTAGGGGAGTAACGATTTTCTTTAGCTCGCATATTTTAAGCGATGTCCAAGAAATCTGCACAAAGGTTGGGGTAATAATAAACGGAAAAATCGAGCCCATTCCCCTTTCTAAAAAAACAACGAAAGATGAATTAGAAAATAAATTACTAAAAATATTAAATGGTTAAAATAATCGCCTTAAATACATTCAAACAATTAATTCGAGATAAAATAGCATATTCTATTTTCCTGTTATTAATTTTTGCTTTGACGGTTAGTTACTTTGCCGGAACGATTTCGCTAAATCAACAAATCCGCTTAATTAATTCGGTAATGCTAAGCGCCTTTATGCTTAGCGTTGTAATAATTTCGCTTTTTATCGGTGCAAATATCATCGAAAGAGAGCGTCGTGAGCGATTGTTATTTTTTGTACTAACTAAACCGATCTCTAAAACCGACTACTTTATCGGTAAGTGGTTGGGCGTCTCGATAGTAATTTTCTTAACGTTTGTATTGTACGTGGTAAGCTACGCGATCCTAATTAAAATTAGCGGCGGCTCGATCAATATTTTTTCGTTTACGGCTTTGGCATATGTTTTTTTTGAAGGAATATTGTTAACGGCAATTGCGCTAACTTTAAGTGTTTGGACTAAGCCGATTCTGGCGATAATTGTTTTTATAATGCTTTACTTAATCGGTCACTCAAGTTCTTTGTTATTAACAATAGGCGAGCAATTAAATAACTTTGCCTCATATTTATTAAAAGCGCTTTACTATCTATTGCCTAATTTAGAGAAATTTAATTTACGTAACGATGTTAATTATTTAAGTGGTTACTCTAATAACGAGGCGTTGTCAGTGATTGCGTACTTCGTCTTTTATTTAATTTTGACATTGCTTATCGGTGTTAGGGTGTTTAATAAAAGAGTTTTCGTTTAACGATTTAGATGAGCGAATAAAGTTTTTATTAATCGTGTTTTTTCTAATAATTGGAGTAATTTATTCTCAATTCTCCCAAGATTCCAACAAAAGGTCGAGAGTTTACAGCGCAACTTACAATCAATATATTCAACCACTTGCCTTAAGCGGCGAAGGAATAACAAATGTTTCATTTGGCTTTAAGGAATTAATCGCCGATTACTACTGGCTTAAAACCATTCAGTATTACGGCGGCGGCGATCCAAACGGTAAATACGAACAGCTACCAAAACTTTATAACTCTGTTTTAGAATTATCGCCAAGGTTTTTAAGCGCTTACGAATCTGGCATATTAATTTTAGGCGGCGAGGGATTTGTAAAAGATGCGATAAATCTTGCTAATGTTGGGCAAAAAAATCTGCCGTTAAGTTGGCAAATTCCTTATTACCAGGGCTTAATTGAACATATTTATAATAAAAATTATAAAGCGGCGGCCAACTTATTTGACCAAGCCGCAAAGTTACCGGGCGCACCACCTAACACAAAGTATTTTGCTGGCATATATTACTCACAAGCTAATAACCCTGATATAGCATATGCTATTTTTAAAACAATTTATGAAAATTCAACCGACCCTGCCATAAAAGAAAGAGCTGGTAACTATGTTATTTATTTAGAAAACGTAACTTTATTAAATAAGGCGTTAACGCAGTATAAAATTAAATTTTCCAAACCACCAAACAGTTTAAGTGATTTAGTAAAGCAAAAAATTATTACAGAGATCCCCCAAAATCCGCTGGAGTTCGATTATTATTACGATAAAAAAATCGGTAAGGTTCTTACTGCTAAGCCGTTGTAAGCGATTCCCAAATCGTTTTCGCTAGTTTTTTATGATCGTGGAAAAGCGGTTGTT
Organism: Candidatus Berkelbacteria bacterium; assembly: GCA_016213365.1. GTDB lineage: Bacteria > Patescibacteriota > UBA1384 > 2-12-FULL-50-11 > 2-12-FULL-50-11 > JACRAP01. Next base: position 15,407 of record JACRAP010000017.1, on the reverse strand, counting down.
TCTCGTCGATTAAGTCCGCCAAAATTACGGTTGCGCCTTTAATTTTCGCAGAATCGGTTGAAATGTTTTTAATACTACCTAGCTTTCCTTCGTTATTAGATTCGGAAATAATGCGATTATTTACCAAAATCGTATCAAATACATTTTCGCCGGCGTATTTTTCAAACTCAACAAAATGGTCTTCGACGCTATATCCTTCAGTCTCGCCGCGCTCGGTTGAGGCGTTACAGATATATATCTTTTTGGCGTGGCTGTTTGCAACGGCATTTTTTAACTCTTCGATTAAGAAATTCGGAATTACACTAGTATAAAACGAACCCGGGCCGGCAATAATTAGATCGGCGTTTTTAATAAAATGTGCCGCAGTCGGATTAACTTTAACGTTTTCTGGTTGAATTATTACTTTCTCTATTCCAAACCGATGTCCTTGAATTGCCGTATCAACTTCGCCAAGCGCCAACGCGCCGTTTTTTAACTTAGATAATAAGCTAACGTGTTCAAGAGTGGAGGGTATCACTTCGCCTTTAATCGAAAGAATTTTGCTACTGGCTTCTACCGCTTTCTCGAAATCGCCCGTAATATCCGAGAGCGCAAGCAGTAGTAAATTGCCAAGCGAATGCCCAGCCAGCCCACGACCTTGTTTAAACCTGTACTCGAACACTTTAGTTAATAGTTGTTCGTCGTTACTTAACGCCGCTAAACATTTGCGAATATCGCCGGGCGGTAAAACACCCATCTCCCTACTTAAACGACCGCTAGAGGCGCCGTTATCGGTCATGGTAACAATCGCAGAAACGCTAACTGGGTAGTTTTTTAAACCGCGTAAAACGGTCGCCAATCCTGTCCCCCCTCCGATCACAACGATTCGGGGTCTGGGTGTCATGGTATTAGCGGGTGCGAGTACTCCTCTGTTATAACCGATTGCGGTAAGCTCCAGGCCTGTAAAACATAACGCGCCGTATCTTCTGATGATTTATTGCCCACGCGCGCTACAACCGTAACCTGAATTAAACCTAAATATTTAAAATTCGAAAGTTTAATTTTATGCTGATAATTTCCACTTGAATCTGCCGTTGCGGTAGTACTGAATTCACTGCTGATTTCGTTAGTTGGTAACAGCACAACTATCTCCAGTTGGGCGTTTGGTAGAGTTTTGATGTTCGCCGTCTGCACTTGGCCGAGTTTTACGGCTTCATTTTCTAAATTTACTTCTAACTCAAAGGTCTTATCTTCGTTATCGGCAAAATTACTGGCCGCGAGAACGGATTTTTCTAGCGAGGTTGGTTCTTTAGTTTGAGCGTTATGGTTAAGCTTTATTCCCAGCGCCGACAACCAAATAACTAAAATAGTAAAAACGGTATTTCTAATCACTCGAATCATTATGTTAATAATATCATATTTAAAGGATTGTATTAGACTAAAAAAATAGTTACATTGGAGCTTGTAAATGACAGACGTTGTAGTAATTGGTTCCGGTGTAACAGGTTTAAGCGCAGCGCTTTATGCAGCTAGATACGAGCTGTCTGTTTTAATAATTGGTGATATGCTCGGCGGCGCTACTTCTACGGCTTGGACCGTTGAGAATTATCCCGGTTTTGAAGCGATCGACGGATACGATTTAGTGGTAAAAATGAAAGAACAGGTTGAAAAACTTGGCGTTGCGTTATCTACTGATAAAATTGTAGAAATTAACAAAAATCCAAATGATACTTTCACTATTATTACAGAAACTAGCGAAGAAATTGAATCTAAAACAATAATTTTAGCCGTTGGTGCCGCCCGTAAAAAATTAGGCCTACCAAAGGAAGACCAATTTTCGATGGGCAAGGGCGTTAATTACTGTACAACATGCGACGGCCCGCTTTATAAAGGTAAAAAAATTGCTGTTGTTGGCGGCGGTGACTCTGCTGTTAAGGGGATGAATTTAGCGGCGCAGTACGCCGATAAAATCTATTCAATCGTTCGGGGCGATGCCTACAAACCAGAACCAATTAATTTAGTTCGATTACAAAAATTTATCGATAACGAACGAGTCGAGCCGATATTTAACGCCACTGTATTAGAACTACTTGGCGAAGAACGCTTAACAGGGATAAAGCTAAGTAACGGTCGAGAGATTGAAATCGACGGTTTATTTGTTGAGATCGGCGCAATTCCAGAAGTAGTGTTAGCTCAAAAGTTAGGCGTGGAGTTAGACCAGTACGGCTACATTCAAGTAAATAATATGATGGAAACTAATATAGCGGGGGTTTACTCGGGGGGAGATGCCACAAATTTCTTCGGCCATTTTAAACAAATCGTAACCGGCTGTGCAATGGGATCGGTCGCCGCCACTTCTGCGTTTAAACATATTACTAAAGCATAAACAAATTGAGCTTTCCCTGAAGATTTTGTATAATTAAGACTATATTTTGGGTCGGTAGTTCAGTGGTAGAACAATGGACTTTTAATCCATGTGTCGCGGGTTCGATCCCCGCCCGACCCACGAAACAAAAATGCTCAGCTCGCTGGGCGTTTTTGTTTTGCTGAGTTGGGCGGGGAATGAGCCGAAGGCGAGTATCCCCGCCTCCAATCTTCAGCCCCTTCATTTTCCCCCATATTTTTGTTACAATATCTAAACCCTAGCGCGAGTTAGGGGATTCACACAAGGAGAGTGAGGTTGAAAGACAAATACTTTGCCCATAAGCCCTTGCCGGGCGTACAGGCAATCATCAACTCCCGACCGACGAAATTCGTCGGCAACAAAAGCGCCCGTGGCGGTCTGCCGATAAAGGCAACACTTCCCCCTCAACCTCCGCAAGGTTCAAGGAGGGACAACAAGAACAACGGGTCGTAAGACCCGCGCACCGACTTCCAGCCGGGACCATCAATAAGGTCCCGGCCAACTTATTACCCTATTTAATTACAGTCACCGTCTGCGAAGTCCCAACATTCCCCGCCGCATCGTATGCTTTAAGTTGGATTGTATGCGTTCCTCTAGTTAGTTTTTTTGTATTCCAGCTAATTGTAAACGGTTCGGAATAGCTTGATACGTAGAAGGCGTTGTCTACATATAGATCTACTCTTACCACTCCAGTGTTATCTGAATATGTGCTTGTTACTTTAACGTTAGGGGATTTAGGTAGGGTAGAGTTGTTTGCTGGACTGGTAATAGTGATGGTTGGGGCCTGAATATCGAGTGTGTTACTAATTGTTACAGAAATTGTTGTTGAACTAATATTTCCCGACGTATCAATTGCGGTTGCTTGCAGAGAGTAAGTACCGTTTGGTTTTTGTTTTGTGTCATAACTAAAGCTATAAGGGCTTGAAGTATCCGTGCCCAAATTCGTTCCGTCTAACACTGTGTAAACTTCTTTGATACCAACGTTGTCAGATGCGTTTACGGAAATACTAAGTGTGCCGGAAACAGTTGAGCCATTTGTTGGGCTTGAGAGGGAGATTGTAGGCGGGGTCGTATCTGTAGAACTTGTAGAACTGTTTTTCACCACAACCCTGTAACTCTTTCCAATATTAAAATTCCCCGAACTGTCATACGCTATAGCACTAATATCGTATGTACTATTATCAATAGTTTCCGTATTCCAGTTGAATTCGTATGGCGCCGTACTAACTTCCCCAATATACGAAGACCCCGCAGTAAATATTACTGTACTTACCCCAACGTTATCAGTTGCACTTGCAGATACTTTTACTATTCCGGATATTGTTGCATCACTTAGCGGTGTCGTTACACTTACGGTTGGTGCTGTACTATCTGAGGATTTTACATAATTAATTACTACGTCCGTAAAGGTTGAGTTTAGTCTAAAGTCTTTAGCTTCTATTTTATATGTGGATGTTGGGAGTGGCGCACCGTTTGAACCGTTTGTTAAAAACAGATCCCATATATACTCACCTGTAACCTTATTAACGGAAATTATTTTTGCAATTGTTCCATCGGATTTCCTGAGAGTCGGTAGATTGAAAGCCCCAGAGTTATCTTTGATAATCGCTTTAACAGAAACCCTACTTGATCCAACCGTAGAACCGGCAGTTGGACTGACAATTTGTACAGTTGGAGGCGTTGAATCGCCAATTGGAGTTTGTCCTAATATAATAAATGCCTGCTCAGCATCAATCTCACCAAAACCAAATATCGGATCCCACCCAGCATCGCCGTAATCCTCTGCGGATTTCTTAATAATGTTCTCAATTTCAGATTGTGAGAGCGTTGGATCGTAAGACATTATTAGGGCGATTAATCCCGCTACTCTTGGCGTAGAAAGTGACGTACCAGTCAAGGAATAAGTAATTTCGCCATCTATGTACAGGGTAGCATCACCCCCCGGGGCAGCAACATCAACATTTCTGCCATAACTTGAATAGTTTGCTTTAATACTACTTACCGTTCCGTCGCTCCTTGATTCGCCAGCGCTAGTTGCAGAAGTTGTAATTAAGTATGGTGTATCAGATAAACCAGTATCAGTATTATCATTACCGGCACTAGAAACCACTAAACCGTTTCGATCGTAAAAATATTTCGCGGCATTCAAAAGAGTGCTTGAATCTAGCGGTGAATAGCTAACATTTGCCACCCGAGCCCCGTGATTAGATGCCCATATCAAACCATCAGCGATGTCAGATTCATAAGCCCAACCATTTGATTCATCCGTAACTCTGATTGGCATAATTTTACACTCCCAACAGCCACTAGCAATCATTGAATTATTATTAGTATTGGCCGCCGCATACCCAGCTACCGCAGTACCATGATAATGGACAGGTTCTGTATTACCACCTACAGCACTGTATCCAGATACTAGTCGCCCCTGCAGTTCTTTATGGCTTGACAATATGCCCGTATCAAGAATCGCAATTATTACGTTTGGATCACCCGTTGTAATATCCCATACTCTATTTACTAGCACTTGTTTATAAAGCGAATGTTGACGATTTGCATATATAGGATCGTTTGGGTTTATATCAGCAGCGGAAACAAGTGAGTCTTGTTCGACATATTCTATACCCGTTTCCCTTGATAGCGCAGATATTAATGCTGTAGGGTTTGAGTTTGCTGGAATATTATAAACACGCGTTTTAATTTCCGATAGTTCCTTGCGAAGGGTAACTTTATATTTCTTTTCTATGCTTAATTTTTTCGATTTAGAAGTTTCGGGGGAGTACTTAACCATAATTTGACGTTGTTCTTTGATGGGTTTGCCTCTTAAGATTGTTTGTTCCGACTCAGCCGAAAAACCACCCTGTAAGTAAATTACGTAACCAAGTAAAGCAATTCCAATAATCAGTACTGGAATTAATATTTTATTCTTTAGTTTCATGTCCCCCCTCATTTTCTAGTTATATTAAGCAAACCACCATTGGGCTTGGCTGTCAAATTAATAATCCGAGCTTCTACCCTTACTTAGTCCGCCAGTAGCAATTAACGCGATAATTGGGGCTACGAACCACCAGCTTTGTTTGTCGATAATTAAGTTGGCGATCCTAGAGTTGCTGGCAAAATCTTTAACGGCTTCTGGGCTCATAAACGAAAATACGGCCGCAAGAATTAACGCCGAGTTTAAAAAACTAAACAGCCCGAGTTCAAATGGCGATAATGCCCCCCTCGCGCCGCCGCGACCGCTAAGACCGGATCTAACTGAAATTATAATAGTAGTTAAAAAGAATAAGCCGGTTTGGACTGAAAACGGACTGGCGTTTGCGCGGATAAACAAAGAATTGGCAACAGTTTTGTCGCCGTTAAAGAATCCTTGCAATGGCCCGCCGATTACATTTGCAATAACAATTCCGGCGTAAATCGCCAGAAGCGTTACGATTACCTTGTCGCGTTGCAGTACAAAGCTGTAACCGATGCTTACTATAAAAAATACTCCCAACAATAAATCCCAACTCGGACTCATATATCCCCTCTATTCATACTAATAATAGTATCTAAGTTACTGGCTCGGGTGTCAAATTAGTGGCCGATATTCTTTAACTTTTCGTACAACTCTTTTTCTTCCCTAGATAATCGTTTTGGTATTTCGATATGAAGCACAACTGTTAAATCGCCTCTACCGCGACGAGTCGGTTGACCTTTACCGCGGAACTGGAACGCCATTCCTTCTTGGGCGCCAGAGGGAATTTTTAATTCTAACTCGTCGCCAAAATTGGTTCTAAATTTAATATTGTCGCCTAAAACTGCCTGTGGAATAGAAATCGCGAGTTGAACTTGAACTTGGGCAAAAGCGTTTTCGAATATATCTTCAAATATCGAGCCAAAACCACCGGCTTGGCGACCGCCGAAGTTAACGTTAAATCCGCCGAAGTCAAAACCATCAAATCCACCTGCTCCTGGTCGGCCACCGCCAAAGCCGCTGGAACCCCATCCGCCAGCTGACGGAGAGCCAAACTGGTCGTATTGTGAGCGCTTGTTGGAGTCGCTCAAAACTTGGTACGCCTCGTTAATTTCTTGAAATTTAGCGGTATCTCCGCCTTTATCTGGGTGATGTTGATGCGCCAACTTGCGGTAGGCCTTTTTTATATCGCCTTCGCTCGCAGATTTGGAAACACCTAAAATGTCGTAATAGTTTTTGCTCATTACCTACGTATTTTACCCTAAAATTAACCGATTTTGTAAAGTTTGCTTTACAAAAAAGGAGTAGTGGGGAGCGATGCTCCGCCAGCTACTCTGTGGATTACTGTCGAGCCGCTCGTCGGCGCTCGACTTCTTCGTCGTATGCCTTCCTTGCTTCCTCGCTACCACCACACGGCTTTGCGAGATTACCATAGAACAACTTCGTTCCGAAGTAGTTGATGGGATCGTCCGTTGCGCCGCAGAGCACACATTTCTCGTCACAAAGCGACGAGTCTGAGTAGCGAGTCCGATGACTCGGATGGCATCGGTCTTCGAGTTTTGAGTTTATGTCCAAACTGGATTAATATCACAAATTAGATGCTGGATGTCAATGGAAGATAATTAACACTAGAACGTAACAAAGAGCTCGAAAATGGCACAGCTGTAGAAGTCGAGTAATTGACTCAGTTAGTCTTCTTTATCTTTGAAGACACCGCTACAGATATCTGGAAAGTCTTTCTTGAATTGGCTGTCCGACGGCACGTTCGCCCAAATTTGCTCGATCCGCCTTCTGGATTCGGCGTCAAAATATCCGACTGGGCATAATCGATCAATTAATAACGACGACGACGCCAACTCCCAGTGGATTTGCCCGGATCCGTCTTCCTTAGTTGGCCTGCCTTGAATAATTTTATCGCGGCCGGTGTAGCCAAGCAGTTGTCCTTTTTTGATTTTAGTAAAACGACGAATATTTGGCTCGATTGTGTTTAGCTCTTTATACTCGATTTTGTAAAACCCAGAATATGTTGAGATGTCGATCGAACCGGCGTCGGTTTTGCCGGCCGAAAAGACCCAGCCATCGGCAGAAGCGATTATCGGCGTAACGCCCATAAAGCCAAAATCTATCCCCGGATGACCGTTTGGATTGCCATTTGCGGCATTGTGCTCGATCGTTTCACCCATCGGGATTAATGAAGTTGTTGCGTCTGCGCTTTCCGGAAATGGCAAGGAAATTTCGATGTGTTTATGCGGTAAAAACGCCCACGGCTGAAAAAGAAATAGCGCCAAGAATAATATTACAACTCCGGCAAAAATCGCAAACCACTTGAGGAATTTTTTAAGCATAATTTAATATTATAGAAAGAATTGAAATTAAAAAGCGGCGACTTCTTTGTTGGAGAAGTCGCCGCTGGAGATTGTCTTCATCGCTTTTTCGTAAGCACCACGTAATCACACGGGACTTCGATACCCGTTGAGGCGCTTACCCAACCGACTCCGCTCCAAATTGTCCTCGCCTCCCATTCGGGGCTGGGAACGAACTGCTTGAACCTCCGCCGGTGATCATAAACCTTCAAATCATTTCCAACCAGTTGTCGAAAATGATCCCTCAATGCTTTCGGGACACCGTCGTAGCTAATCGCGATGCCCTTTGTGCAGAGATTGCCCAGAACAGAGAGTAAACTCTCTAGCTCTTTCGGGGAAAGGTAGTATGAAACGCTGGTAAGCACTGCCCAGTGTACCCTTCGTCCGTCTTTCAAAAGCGTTGAACAGACGCGCTCTGCATCGCCAAGAAGATACTCGGTATAGAACCGTCTTCTTTTGCAATAATCCAAGCATTTCTTCGACAGATCGATCGCTATTCGCTCCCCAACATGCGATCGTCTTCGATCCAAAAGAGCGCTGGCCGTGGTGCCGACTGCCGATCCCACATCGAGAACATTCTCCCACGGCAAAACTCGAGGTGCGATCTTCTCCACGAAAACGCGATGCAGTTGAACTTTCTCACCCGCAAGTCGTGCGGCATATTCTTGCGGATCATTATGAAGCATTAAAACCGGGTCTATTTTCATGTGCGCAAACCTCCTGAAGTTTGATGCTGATATTTTACGCCTTTCGCTATTAATAAACAATATTAGTATAGAGTTTCACTTGTTTTAGTTTTTGGGGCTGTAGCCAGAAGTGCGTGTTAATAGTATTGACTTATCAAGTCTTTTTGCTAAGCTTGCTGTACCAAGAGAGAGAAACGACCGTGCAACTTCGTGTTGTACGCAACGCCTCTCAATTATTCTCCAACTTAGCCAAATTAATTAGTTATAGAAAAATATTTTCCCACAAATTCACTCTCAGTTAGGTTTTTTACTTTGCTTAATACTTTTTTGTCGATCTGTTCATAGCTCAATCTTGTGCTTAGACCAATAACACTCGGGCCGGAAGAGTTATCGATAACTAATTTTTTAAAGTCTTTTATATTAAAAGTAACCAGGATTCTTTTTTCGGTAATTGCTTTGTCGTAAACAACAGGATCAGTTGCCCCGTTAAGACTGAATTCGTTTACATGTTTACAATTACAATAACTATTTAATTGCGGAAATTTATCCCTGCCCGGCAACGACTCGTCTAATAAGATCTTAGGTTTAGGATGATGTCGGGTTTGGCGCTGATGGCGCGCGTTCATATTTAAACTGCTTTCAACGCGCCAACGGCTAGTTCTGTAATTTCTTTCACCGCACCTTTAATAACCTTACTATCTACCTGAGGGAAGTCTCTCTTTAAATTTTGTGGGGTAAATCCTTGCTCAATTAACCTAGCAAGACGCTCGGCTGGTATTCTAGTTCCGATAATTACTGGCTCGCCCCCCATTACCAATTTGTCTTTAATAATAAATTTATGCTTTTTCATATTCCCCCTCAAACCGAGTATAACGAAACTTTAATACCTTTCAATAACAAAGCTTACTACCGTGATATAATATGCAAAGATCACGAATGGAAAAGTAGCCCTATTAGATTTAATGCTAATAGAGTCTTTTTTATATATTGACAAGTGCGAGTATCTGGCCCAAACTTACTTTGTAAGTTTAGTGAAAACTTATTTACGTAAAAAAGATCGGGTAGGTTTCCGACCCGCCGTAACCAGTCGGCGCTTAAGAGCCAGTTAATACCCGCTCTTTTTTTGTTTGATTCTTTCAGCAGCCATTACACGACAATAATTGAATTAAAAAATCCCCCGCCAAGTTGGTGCAATATACACCGGCCGAGGATTTCTATGTGTATTTTTGATTTTTCACCGTATTTTGTTAGAATTTCTATGCTGTAAAACAGTAGGAGGTGGCGCGTGTCACAAAAAGTGTTAATCGTTTTCGAAACCGACTCGAACAAGGTGCGGAATTTCAGTGAGTTACTTGGACAGTCGTTGGAATGGTCCGGTAGGAGAATCCAGAAGAGAATCTGTCCTGTTTGTTTCGGAATTATAGCAACGCAGGACGAACAAGAGATCCGGTGCCCGTACCCGAACTGCAAAAACGACGAGCCGCTCAAGCCCTGATATCCCCACACGGTTCGGCTGAAGTCCTTTCAGCCGAACCTATTTTTTATTTAGTGATTGCCTCACTCCGCCCCGCGTAGTAAGTACATTTATCGCAATCTTCATTAATCCCTGGGTACGGGCCGTTTAATACCGCTACCATATCCACCAACTTCTGTTCGATCGCCCCAAGATCAATTGGCACCAAATCCAAATGGCTGTCGAAAGTTACATCAATCGCGCCGTCGTTTTTATCTTTAACAAAATAGTGCAGTAAATACGCCCGGTCCGAAACCGGATAACCATTCTTGCTAAACATTAATCCGTAGGCCGCTAGTTGGTCGGCGTAATATTTTTGCTTGTCTTCGGCCGGAGCGTTACCACTAGATTTATAGTCAGCCGGGATCAGCCGACCGTCGGCTTCCACTAACACGTCGTCGATCTTGCCACTTAATACGTAACCGACTTTTTCGTCCACTATTCGTAAGGCGCTGGAATTCTCTCGCCAGTCGTTTAATTTTTCTATTTCGCCGAACGGCTTTATATCCATTTTCTCCAGCTCCAACATTTCCGGCGGAAAAGCTCCGTCAGCGCGATATTTATCGAAACGATTTTTTAAAATACTATCCATCGCCGAATTTAAAAGTAACGGCAACATCGGCGCTTTTCTAAAATGATTATCCGCCCAAAAACACGACTGACATTCGGTGTAGCCGTACAAGCCGCTTGGGCTTAATTTCCAGAGGTTTTCTTTGGTTTTCATGGTTTCGTTATATAGAAATTATAGTATTCTTGCTCGTTTTCTAACAGATCGCTAACGGAAAAGTAGTATTAGAATTAGAATATTACGATTGCCGGAGCTAGTTTTCCTGAAAGTTGAACTACATGACGTAAAATTGCCTAATCATGATTTACAGTTTGACTCTTTAGATTCTCAGTGATTTCTCGCGCTTCTCCTCTGAGAATATCTGGTAGCTCATCTACTGAGTAATACCAGTGATCAAGCTTGCCTTTGTCGGTTCCATAATGTTTGCCGTCACCAACTTTTCTAGCGAACTCTTCAATTGGCATTACTTGTTTATTGGGCGTAGCAGTCTTGGTTACTGATATAAAAGTATCGTCAGGCTGTTTGATGATGTAGTCTTGCTTGAACTGTACGCCTGAACCTTTGGCGATGTTTGCCTTATGCGCAAAGAATATGCCTATAACTTGACTGCCTTCTGGCAACGTATTGGGGTATGACAATATGATTGTGTTCAAAGTAATATACTCATCGTCATTGAGCATTTTCAACGAAGCCTCAAATCGTTCATTGTCTTTTGCGAACTTTTTTATTCCATCACTTATAGGGTAAGAGTATGCCATTACGACATAAGCTTGTCTTGAAACTCGAGTGAAAAGTCAGACGGACTTAACTTGTAGTTATGGTCTTGCATTCTATTTTATTTGTCTTTTGGAATACAACTAACAATTTGTCTGGCAAGTATTCCGAATCCTTTCATACTTCCATATTGTGAGGCTCCTTGGTCATTTTTATTTCCCATGCTATCTCTCGTTTTCCAAAAGTCGGTTGCTTGACCGTGGTGTTCATTAAATCTAGCAATAGTCCTCCTCGTTAGTGATTCTAGATTGCCTGGGTTATTATCTACAAGTAATATACTATTTAGAACTGAATTTAGCGCAAATACCCCAGTGGTTTTTTGAATAACACTATATTTTGTATTGGCAAAGGCTGAAGGCAGCATCTCTTTTAAGGTTGACCAAAATATATTGAATATTTCTAGCTTTTTATCAAGGTCACCATTCTCGCTCACTATAGAAAAAGAGCCACTTTTGTATAGGGGAGCAAGTGAAGTTAGAAACGAATTCTGACTAATAGTTGTATACCTTTCAACGCTTGAATTAGGAAGTTTAATTTTTCCGTACCACACGTTTTTTGGATCGTCATTGATTTGATCGATCAATTCCAGGGCTCTTATTTGCCATTCTTTACCTGCTAGTTTACCCTTCTCATAGTCGTCTTCGTGGTAAGCTGTTGTTTGAAGGAATCTTTGAGACAAGTCGGTAGGAATTTTCTTTTGGGTGGTATTCAAAGTATGAAATTGGATTGCTTCGTTGTATTTGTCTAGCCCAGAAAACAATACAACTGGTAACTCTATTTTAAGAACAGCCTCTTTGTTGACCATATTTTTCTCAATAGCATTACGAAATCCTGCAATACGATGTTGACCGTCTATTATATATAAAGGATATTTACTAACGATTAATTCCCCAACATTTTTATTTTCCCCTTCTGGATTAAAGTTTAATGTTATACCGTCTCTACAGTTAACCAATATACTTGTTGCAAAAATTGGATCTTCGTCTCTTATGTATTTGGATATCTTATTAACTCTATTTATTGACGCAGCTCTTTGGTAACCATTTTTTTCAGGAGCGTCTTTTAACTCTTTTTTCCATTCATCAACGATAAACTTAGTCTCGTCTATCAATTCTTCTACGGGGATAGCCGCAACAAACATTTTTCTATTTGAACCTATTTCTTGGTTGACCAACAACGCATTTTTTATTTTCATTTAGATCCTTACTGCTAATTTAATATTTAGATCTAAAATATACTATTATTTTCTATCTGTCAATATTAGAAAGATAGTGTCTTTGATTTTATCCTTAAGAAATACTTTACAAAACTAATTGTATTGCAATGACGGTATTAAAGGCATAGTTTCAAGATGTAATGAGAAATGTATATTCGATTATATTCGTAGTAGCAGTATTATCTTTCTATCTTGGAAGAATTAGTTTGGATGGCTCAACTTTCTTGGCAGCAACAGATAACAACTCTGGCATTCTAGAACAAGAGAAAATGACGCTAGAATGGTTAAAAGAAATTGAACCACTTAATTACGCTAAATATAAAGTGAGTTATCTAAGGGAACCCTTCGATGAGAATACTGGCGTTGAAGAAACGGTTTCCTTTTTTAACGGATATTATTACTTACCCAACAAGGGAGGATATTTTCAAATTGAATCACCCTCAAGAGTAGACCTAGATGGTGATGATATCGAAGAAGGTGTTGTTGTTAAATTTGGTAGTTATGGCGGTACGGGTAGCTTCCCAGTGTTAGTAGTACTTAAGAAAACCGACTTAGGATTTACTGAGGCTGCAAGCACAAGCTAACCATCAAGCTTCTTTGGCGATCGAATTATCGTTCAGTCGTTAACGGTAAAAGATAAAATAATTGAATTAAAGATTTTAGCTCAAGGCCCAGAAGACGCATCGTGTTGCCCGACTATGCCTATGCAAATGAGCTTTAAGCTCAAAGACGGGAAGATAGTAGCAGTCAAATAATTGAGAACAACACGCTCTACTTGGCCCAAAAACACGACTGACATTCAGTGTAGCCGTATAATCCGCTTGGGCTTAATTTCCAGAGGTTGTCTTTGGTCTTCATTATTTGATAATTGCTTTCAGGTATATTTACGCCCGAAACGATTAGTTAAACTGGTACAGCTTCGGCAAGATTAATTAATTCTTCGACCTCAACTGAATTTCTTGAATTTGCTGCCGTATCAAATTCTCTAATAGTGGAATAGCTAAGGAAACGAACAACTTCATTTAGGCGCAAGCACGGCCCTGAAAAAGTTGGGCGTCTTAATTCATCAAAGACCTTTCTCCTTCGTTCCTCGTCGGCAACAATTACTAGTGGAAAAACAGAATTTTGCGCCTCGGTTCTTAGGTCGGAGAGTCTAAGTATCCCAGAATAAACAGACGTGGAGTTCTCAATTTCAAACGCTGACTTAATTGAATACGGCCCAAACTTCCACACAACATCAATATTCCTGATTGATAATGGTACATCTAATGACTGATGAAACTCTTCCAATACATGTTCGCGAAATATATTTCCTTCAAACTGTTTTGGCTTATCATTTGCCGGTATCCAAACATCGCAACGGGCAAGTTGCCCTAGGCGTATTAATCGCCACTGCATCTCATCGTGTTCAGTTGGAGAATGTAAAATCTCTTTCTCTGCAATCTCAATAGCAACTTCGTTAACAGGAAGCTTACTGTGAACTTCTTCTCCTCTTTCTAATGTTTGCAATACACCAAACAGATCACCGTATGATTTATAGAAAGCTTCTACTTTTTCGGGAAGAACTCTTAGGAAACCTTGTGGCGTAAAATTTTCTTTATATCCAATAAGTGGATTAATTGCCGAGATAGGCAAGTCAACCGACTGATCGTTAACAATAAAATATACTAGCTCCCATGTCTCTCCTTGAGTATTTTCATGCCAGAAATATTTAGCTAACTCCTTGCTTCTGGCTTTGGCCCCAACTTCGCCAATGTATTTAATTCGTCCGCGATTTGTAATTAATACTAAATCACCGGGCTTCATACTGTCCCAAGTCCTTTCATTTTGAACGCCAGGGATAGAGCCCCAGGCAATGAAAGTGCTGTTGTGGTAAATATTTTTTAAATTGCTAACTTGCTCTGCGGGTAAGTACTTTTCAACTTCCTCGATAGAGCGACGGTTTTTTACTGTATCTTCAAAGTGCTTTTCTGCATCAAAGTTACCTCCAGCAACTACAATAAAAATATTTCTCATCAGTTAGATCTTACAATAATAAAGGCTAGTTTCACAGTCAAAAATAACAATCTAAATCAATAGCGAATCGATACCAGAACCAGTTGATTTATAGTTATAAATAATTCTCTAAACGTCCGACTTTGGCAAATACATAGTTAGGATTCTATAAATCCTTGTCTGGCAAGCGTACTTAGTTTATCACTTGTTTAAATTATTGGGGCTTTAAAAACTTATTTAAAGTTAATTCTTAAGGGTACTATTCGAAAGTGTATATCGTCTCGAACGAGGCCAAAGAAAGCTGCCACTTCTTCGAGCCGTTAACAAACACTTCATTCAACATTGCAATTCCATGCTCCTTATCCCAATCCTCAGGAAAGGGATAAGCTGCGTCACTATTCTTTACTTTGTTAATACAATAAGATAATTCTTTGCAGTCTGTTGGGAGTTTCGCAACACCGTCAACGTCAAAAACCTTTCCGTAATTCACATCCCATTCCTTATACTCATTAACCATTTTATCGTCATCGAAAAATTGGAAGTAGTTCTTTGGATATTTATCCCTTAATTTCTTCGCTATATCTATTAATTCATTATTGTTTATTGGTTTTCTTGATAGCACAACCGCCATCCAAGAATTATTAGATGCTTCCCAGCTATCAGCTATTTTATAGCTAAGATCGTTTGCCTCTTTCTTATTGTCAGTAACCGGCTCAGTATTCTCAATATTTTTACTCGAGTTAGTGAGATTATTTTCGGACACAGTATTGGAACTAAAAATACTAAATAATATATATAAGATTATTAACGTACCACCGAATGTTAAACTTATATTCTTTCTGTTGGTTTTCTCCCTGAAATACTTTTTAAATATTTTGGGGTTGATTAGGCCAATAACTAATAGAACAAAGTTTAATACAATTAGTAACGAGATTAGGATTTCCATTTGAAGTAACTAT
>JACRAP010000016.1 GCA_016213365.1 Candidatus Berkelbacteria bacterium | reverse complement strand
TTATAGCTCGGGTGGGTATACAAATCTTGGAAAAATGTACGGTACTTATAACGGTGGCTTGCCTGGTTGGTGTACTTGGTACGTAAATTATCGTAGACCCGATTTACCAAACGGCATGGGTAACGCTCGCGATTACTTAAACAGCGCCCGTTCGCGCGGAATTCCAACTGGTAGCACACCAAGAGTTGGAGCGGTTATGGTTACTAGAGAATCCTACTACGGTCACATTGCTTACGTATCTGCTGTTGGGGCAAACTCTTTCACAGTTATGGAAATGAACTACGTCGGTAGATATATCGTAAGTTCTAGATCTGTTCCTAATAACTTCTGGGCTTTGCGCGGTTTTGTTTATAAGAAATAATCTAATTCCATTTGAAATTCGGTGAATCGATTATAATCGTGGGCTTTCCTAATGGTGTAAACTGTACTTATGCAACGCAGAGGATTTATCAGAAATTTTATTTTTGGTTCGGAAGATAGCTTAGTTTCTACTGTGGGGCTACTTTCTGGTATTAGTTTTGCAGGGTTAAGTAATAAAAGTATTATTGTTAGCGGATTAATACTAATTTTAGTTGAGGCATTGTCGATGGCCGCAGGCGTATATTTATCTGAAGAAACTAGTAACGAGATTTCTCAACAAAACCAAAAAGACAATCAGTCCAAAGATGCTGGCGTGATGTTTATTTCGTATTTAACGATGGGGTTAATTCCGTTATTGCCTTATATATTTATCGTTGAGCCGAAAATAGCTTTTTATTTTTCAATTACTTTTTCGCTACTAGCGCTCTTTTTGGTTGGTATTTACAAGGGTAGATACGTTAAGAAAAACCCGATTCTAAGCGCTGTAAAAATTACCTTAGTTGGTGGTGGGGTTATTATTTTATCAGTACTTGTTGGATATTTTTTGGGTCGATAGTTACTTGAAATTGGCCATATTAGGCGTATAATTTTTTGTTACAAGGAGGTGAGATTTGTTCACCGGATGCACATTATCGTTGTTATTGGCTTGCTCGATGCAAACGAGCACGCCCCCAACCAAGTTCGACGCAGCCAAAAGCTTCGTCGAGGCCGCTCGAAAGGGTGGGTTTGAGACGGTGAGGGAGGAAGGGCTCTTCACCAAGATCATGCCCATTGTGGGTGGTGAATTTGAACGAGAAATGCGAATTTTAACATTCGCAAAAGCGATTCGAACGATCCAGCTAACTATGGAGGAGAGAGCGAGGAACAAAAAATTCTCGCTTGAATCCATCGACCAGAAAATGAATCGGTATTCTGCTTTCGGGAATGAACCCGACAAGCCACCCCAGGAAATCATCAGAGCACTTGAAAGAGTTAAAGATGAAATCGTGGTGTGGACCTTCAGTTTTCCTTCTGACTCGGAAGCTAACCTAAAGGTAGGTGCTCCAGAACCGATCAGGGCGACAAAGCTGGTCTGGTACATTTACATGAAAAGAGTTGGTAAGTGGATGTTGGAAGATGTGGTGATGTACGTGCCTAAGTCCCAATCCCCTCTTCGATACCGCCTCCCCCCGGGAGGCGGTTATTTTATAAAAAGATTAAAATTTAAGCGTAATTAAGGTAAAATACGGTAGTTGCGTCAATAATTTTGCCCCGGTAGCTCAGCATGAGGCAGCATCAGCTGGGCGTCCGGTGGACGGCCAGCAACTGCCGAACGGAAGGCTCTGTTTGTGCCATAATAAACAGGGCACAAATAAGAGCCGAGCGCACTACGTACTTTATTAGAAACACGCCCTGTATATTGCCCCGGTAGCTCAGCGGATTAGAGCAAGACGGTTCTAACGTCAAGGTCGGGGGTTCGATTCCCTCCCGGGGCGCAACGGAAAACGTGTGACTTGATCACACGTTTTTTGTTGCCCTAGAGGGAGGGAAAACCGAACAAGGTGAGGTTATTCCCTCCCGGGGCGCAAATTGAAAAACGTACGGCTTGTCCGTGCGTTTTTTGATTGCCGGGAGGGAAACGAACGTAGTGAGTATTCCCTCCCGGGGCGCAAATTATTTAAATCTAACAAACACCCTCACACTATCGTCATTAATCGCAAGGCCTGAAGGATTATCCCTCTCCAGGATAATCGCGCCATAAGTTGTAGCTGGAGCTGTAAAGCTGATATTAGCAGTAAACGGCACGAAGTTCGATGTCATCCAGTCGCTAGTTGCAGTTGCAATACCGCTACCGATTACTTTACCTTGCTCGTCAACTATTTTAATCGGAAAACTTGCTTCGAAAAACCAGCTACCGCGCGCCTCGCCGGTAATACTAACAGGGCTTGAAATCTTTGCGCTACTTCTAGGCGAAGTTACTTTAACTAAGTTGGTTTTTAGTGGTGCATTTTCGCACAAATTGTTACTAATCTGGCAACCAATTTGAACCCACTCGTAAAACTTTTCAACATCGCTATCGATCGCATTTACCACCTTTTTAACGGTATTAAATTGCTCTAAAGTACTTTCAACTTCGGCGATAAATTGAGCACTACCACAGCTACTTGAAGCGCTTGGAATAAGGGTTCGGATATCTTTCAAATTTACATAAGCGACGCCGTTTGTAACTTGAAGTGAGTTTAAAATATTGGCTGTTTTAGAACTAAATAAAGAAGTATAGCCGTTAGTTTTTTCGGTATCAGTTGGCCCCTTAAAAAGTTGATTTAGGGCGGCGGTTCCGATCATGGTAGTCTTTGGAATTGTGCGGTTAATGGCGTAAACTTTAGAGCAATCGGTGTCGCCGGTTTTGCTAAAATAAATTTTTACAGTTGTGGTGTTGTTTGTTGGCTTGGTTGGGTCGTCAGGCGTAGGAGTTGGAGTGTTATTTGTTTTTTGATTATTGTTTTGTTGATTATCGGTATTACTTGCATTTTTAGTGCCATACCAAATTACGCACCCAGCCATTGTCATTAGTAGTAGCACTATAATTACTGCGATCAATTTATTTTTTAGTATTGTTTCCATGGCTGTATTATACCCTTTTTTTCGTTAATTTTTGTAATTATTTGTATTTTCCTTGACACGCAAATACGAATTTGTATATTATTTGCATATGGGTGCAAATAAAGATTACCAAAAAATAAGATCAGAACTGGCTAATAACGAAGCTGTTAGTGCTTGCGCCGAGCGACACGGCACCATCGGCGACCCAAGTGCAATGAAGATTTGCTATCTTTTTAGAAATCACCCCGAATTGTCCGTAAGTGAGATCGCCTCGTTAGTTGGATTATCGGTTTCTGCCGCCTCAAGACAGTTAAAAAAATTAAAAGCCGTAAATATTTTAAGCTCAAATAAACAAGCTCAAACTGTTTACTATTCGCTTGAGAAAAATCAATTTACCCAGAACTTAATCAAGGAATTATCCGAAAGTAGGAGTCAGTAATGCCAAATATTTGGCTGATATTTTTAACTGGTTTAACCACGGGCGGGTTGAGTTGTTTAGCAGTACAGGGCGGATTACTGGCAAATGTAATCGCAAAAGAAGCAACCGACTCCCAGCAACAAGATAATTTTAATAAAAATAACGAGTCGATTTTCGCGATCTCTTTATTTTTAATTGCAAAAATATTTGTTTATACATTACTAGGATTATTACTTGGTTGGTTTGGAACGATGCTACAGCTTGGTCCGATCGCCCGGGCGATCCTTTTGTTAGTAATTGCTGTTTTTATGATCGGAACAGGCCTACGAATGTTAAATGTCCATCCGATCTTCAATATTTTTTATCTTCAACCCCCAAAGTTTATCCGGAAATTTATCCGTCAATTCAGCAAGAATTCAAAACGTGATTATATTACCCCTGTATTTTTAGGGGGATTAACAGTATTAATCCCCTGCGGAATAACCCAAGCAATGATGCTACTTGCAATTGGCACTGCCAATCCACTCTACGGAGCGTTAATAATGTTTGCGTTCACTCTTGGCGCCAGTCCAGTATTTTTTATCTTGGCATATTTTACAACAAAACTCGGCGAAAATTTACATAAACAATTTGTGCGCATAATTGCGCTTATTATTCTTATATTTGGATTAATCTCGCTTGAATCTTCGTTAAATTTAATGGGTTCCCCTGTTTCATTTGCTAACGCCAAACAAAGCTATTTAAACAATAAAAATAAAGAAACCCCAAAAATTACCAAGACTACTCCCGCCCAAAAAGGGCAAATAATTGAGATAGATGTTCTAGATTACGGTTACTCACCAAATAATATCGAGGCAAAAGCAAATACGCCCACAACAATAAAGTTAAAATCTAATAACGTGTATAGCTGTAGTCGCGCCTTTACAATTCCCGAACTGGGAATTCAATTAATTTTGCCACAAGACGGTACTGAGTCAATAGAAATTCCGGCCCAAACTGGAACGTTAAGATTTAGTTGTTCGATGGGCATGTACACAGGAAGGATTGTTTTTAAATAATGGTTGCTAAATATTACATCCCAGAAATTCATTGCAGTAGTTGTGTGATGTTGCTCGAAGAAATAGAAGATGAAATTGAATTTGTAAATAATATTAAAGTAGACCCGATACGTAAAACGGCCACAATTGAATTTGATGAAAGTAAAATCAATTCTGAAGAATTAATCGAAGCGATAGAGAATATTAGTGGATATAAGGCGGTTCCATATGTCTAGCGACAAAATAATTGTTATCGCAGTAGGATTATTGTTAATTTTCTTAACTTATTGGTTTTTCTTAGGCAAAAAAGACCGAAATAATAACGAGGAGCACCATCATTAATGCGTCAAATTGAAACTAAAAAGGAAGTGATAGATATCGACGGTATGCACTGCGCCAGTTGTGTTCACATGATCGAGCGCTCTCTTAATAAAGTACCGGGTGTCCAAGAAGCGAACGTCAATTTAGCGACTGGTAAGGCAGTTGTTACCTATGATCAAAACATCTCTAAAAGAGCCGATTTAGAAGAAGCGGTCAATCGGACTGGTTATAAAGCCGTTAAAGCCGCTGACATGCACCACGACCACCAAGAAATGATGCGCGAAAGAGAATTAAAACTCCTCAAACCAAAAATCATTGCCGGGGCTATCGTTGGGCTAATTGTAATGTGGGGAACGCTCCCGGGATTAATTGATTTTGCGCCAGCGATTATTAAAAACTTTTATTTTCAACTACTGTTAGCCACACCGATTCAGTTCTGGGCCGGTTGGCAATTTTACACCAGCACCTGGAAATCCCTGATTCATCGCAACGCCAATATGGATACCTTGATTGCCTTGGGAACCAGTGTCGCCTACCTCTATTCGGCGTTTATTGCCTTCTTCCCGGGATCCTTGGGGGCGCTTGGCGTCGAAACTATGCCGTACTTTGATGTTTCAGTTATTGTTATCACCTTAATTCTATTGGGAAGATACCTGGAAGCAGTGGCTAAAAAGCGCACGAGTCAGGCAATTAAAAAACTGATGAACCTGCAGGCAAAAACTGCTCGTGTAATCCGTGGCGGCAAGGAGTTAGATTTGCCGATAGAACAGGTTATTCACGGCGATAAAATACTAGTTCGACCTGGCGAGAAAATCCCTGTCGACGGCAAGTTAATCGAAGGGACTTCTAGCGTTGATGAATCGATGGTGACCGGTGAATCTATCCCTGTCACAAAAAAAGTCGGCGACACTGTGATCGGCGCAACTATCAACAAGACCGGTAGTTTTACATTCGTAGCTGAAAAAGTCGGTTCAGAAACGATGTTGGCGCAAATTATTAAACTTGTTGAAGAAGCACAAGGATCCAAAGCTCCTATTCAGCGGTTAGTAGATTTAATTTCGTCGTATTTTGTACCGATTGTTATTATGATTGCGATCGCAACCTTTGTAGTTTGGTACGTTTTTGGCCCCGCCCCACAACTAACCTATTCGCTCCTAACTATGGTGACAGTATTAATTATCGCTTGTCCGTGCGCGATGGGTTTAGCAACACCAACGGCAATTATGGTTGGAACTGGACGGGGAGCTGAAAAGGGCATCTTAATAAAAAATGCCGAGTCGCTCGAAACCGCCTATAAAGTTAACGCGATTGTTTTTGATAAGACCGGAACGCTAACCAACGGCGAACCGCTTTTAACTGATGTGGTAACATGGCTCGGAACTGAAAAAGAGCTTCTAGCCAAAACCGCTGGTGTCGAAAGTTTATCCGAACACTCGCTGGCAACTGCAATAGTTAACGGTACTAACGACAAAAAGATTGAGCTACTTAAAGCTACTGATTTCGAGGCAATTTCCGGCCACGGTGTTCGAGCAAAAGTAGGCCAAGAAACAATTGTAATTGGCAACCGAAAACTATTCATACAAACAGGTATCGCACTCTCCAATGAACAGGAGAAGGAAATGGAAAGATTAGAAACAGAAGGTAAAACGGCTATGCTTGTGGGTATTAATAATACGGCAACTGGTATCGTCGCGGTGGCGGATACGATCCGTCCCACTTCCAAAGATGCTGTTAAAGAGCTACGTTCCTTGGGTCTGCGTGTATTTATGATTACGGGCGATAATCAGCGAGTCGCCCAAGCTATTGCCAAAGAAGCGGGAATTGAACCAGGTGATGTGTTAGCGGAAGTGTTGCCACAAGATAAAGAAGCCGAAATTCGCAAACTTCAACAGCGGGGTTTGCACGTCGCCATGGTCGGCGACGGCATTAACGACGCGCCAGCGCTGGCCGCGGCTGATAACGGCATTGCGATGGGATCGGGAACCGACGTAGCTATCGAAGCCGCCGATATCACCCTAATTAACAAGGATTTGCGCAGTCTTGCCACCGCTATCCGTTTAAGCCGCCAAACAATGCGGACAATAAAAATGAACTTGATTTGGGCTTTTGGCTATAACACGTTATTGATTCCCGTGGCCGCTGGAGTTTTGTTTCCAGTTTGGGGAATTCTATTAAGTCCAATATTCGCCTCTGCCGCAATGGCAGCCAGCTCTATTTCAGTTGTATTGAATTCGTTATTACTTAAAAGAAGCAGGATATAATTTTGGTGGACCTGAGCGGAGTCGAACCGCTGTCCGAAAACGAACGAACTAAATCTTCTACAAGCGTAGGTTGTTTAAATCTTATTCGGTGGGCTTAAAACAAACAAAACACACACCGAGGCAAATTCTTAATTTTGGAATTTGGTCGAATTGGGCCGAACTCCTATCCTACTAATATGACGCCTTGCTACTCCAGTAGGAGTCAAGCAACAAGACGGCAGTGAGCTGTTAAGCTACTGCTGGCGCAAATGCAGGAGCAGCAAACAAGTTTGCTACGCGAGCTTTTGCATTTTCAAATGCGTTTGCACGTATTTGGTGTACTCTAAGGCAGATACGTCCGCTTGCCAATTTAGTTGTAAACGTTCCCGTCGAAGCCATAACAGGCCCAATGACCGATTTATACCATAAAATTTAGTAAAAGTCAATTGTTAGTAACTGTGTTAGTATTATATTAATGCACAGTAAACAAAATTTACGAAATTTAGTAGCCGGTGGGGTGGTAATTGGGATATTACTGGCAATACTTTACTACTTTAGTCGATTTCAGGCCGCAACAGAAATAATTACATACCAGCCAAGGATGGCGGATAGTTTTGTTGACTCGATCGGCGTAAATGTTCACTTGGATAATAGCTTCCATGTTAATAGTGTCGACACGATACTTTTACCTAAACTTAAGGAATCTGGTATCCGTCATGTCCGGGAGCACATCGCACCGTACGAATATCTAAAGCTAGCGATGATAAAAATGTCAAATCAAGGGATAAAACTAAATCTTGCCCCGAACTTAGTAACAAATTCTGAAAATCATCTTCCGGATATCAATACTACGCACTCGCAAATTAAAGATCATTTAAATCGGGGCATAAATATTACTTCGGTTGAGGGACCGAACGAATACAATCACCCTAAACTCGTTTGGGGCGGGAACCAACCGCCTGACTCTTGGACGACTTGGCTTTACGAGTACACCCGAGATTTTTACTTAAAAATGAAAGGCGATACTCAAACGACAAGTATAAGTGTTTTGTCGCCAACAATTATTGCCTACGGCTCTGCAGATAAGCTGAACAGCGCCGGACCGATCGAAAACTACGTTGATTACGCCAATATTCACTGGTACTGCCACGATTATTGGGAGTCGGTAACTACTCCCAATATGTCAAATTTATGCAATTTGGATTCGGATATCGCCGAATTCACTAAACCCTATCCAAGCAAACCAGTTATCATCACCGAAACTGGCGTAGCGACAACAAAAGACCTATCGATAGTAACCGACCCGTATTTAAAAGCACGAATTTTAACCGACGAGGTCGGCGGAAAATATCTAACCAGAAGGTTATTTGAGACATTTAATCGCGGCGTAAAGCGTACTTATTTATACGAATTCAACGTTTGGCCGGAGTTTACTCCAAATCAACTTAGCTATTACTGGGGGCTTGTGAACACCGACGGTACAAATAAACCGGCTTTTACGGGAATTACAAATATCAACAAAATCCTTTCCGACCCAGGAACTTATTTCTCAACAACGCCGCTTGATATGACCATTACCGGGCCATCAACTTTGCACCAAACCTTACTGCAAAAACGCGACGGCAGTTATTATTTAGTGCTTTGGAACGAAGTCGATTCCAGAAATGGCTATACCCCTCAAGACGTAACAATAAATCTCACAAAATCGTTTAACGCCGAGGTGTTCAGGCCGTTGATCAGCCCGAGTATCCAATTTTCTTTAAGCTCTGCTAATATTCATACGATTAAAGTTGGCGACGAACCTACAATAATAAAACTATTTAACCCAAGCGATATACTAAGCGATACAACTGCACCTACGACTACAATTACTTCCCCAGCAAACGGATCAACTGTTTCTGAAAGTGTTCAAATAGTTGCAAACTCAACAGATAACGTGGCAATTGCTCGAGTTGTGTTTTACGTTGATAATACTTCCATTGCGATCGATCAGCTTTCGCCGTTTCAGGTGAATTGGGATACTACAAAATACACCAACGGATTTCACATCCTAAAAACCGTTGCTTACGATACTTCGGGCAATATCGGAACAAGTAGTAATATATCTGTTAACGTAGCCAACCAAACCAATACAGACACGATCGCACCACAAGTCTCAATTATCTCACCAAAATCGGGCGAAACATTAAAAGGTAACGCAAAAGTATTAGTTTCTGCCACTGATAATGTTGCTGTTGGAAGGGTAGAGTTTTACGTTAACGGCGTTATTCAAGCAAGTTCAACAACAAGCCCTTACCAGTTTAATTTTAATGTTGCAAAATTATCGGGCTCGAACTACTCGTTATCAGCAAAAGCATATGATATAGCGCTCAACGTCGGTACTTCAGCTACGGTTACAGTTAAGGTAAGATAGCGTTGTAACGCTAGAGCTTAAATCGCAATGCGGGCCGCCCGTAAAAATCCGGTTGAAGCCCTGCGATTCGAGTAAATTACTTGTCGTTTTTATCTACGAAAGACTTAATCGCTTCTATATTTTCTAAAATTAGCTTAGCTTTTTTAACGCCGAACTGAAACGGATACTTATCTTCTTCGTCGTTTTTTAACACAATCATAGCGTTACCCTTAAATTCTGACTCTTCTACTATACTCATTATGCCTCCTGTTTAATTAACTTATTTATTTAACATATATAAATTTTGGCAATGCGTAAATCTATACCAAATCGGTACTAATTCCTACCAAGATGATAATGAAAGAATGCGGCCCTTGCGGGCCGCGGCTGAAATAGCGACTATTCATCCTCACTTGGGCTCTACCACGCTGTTAGAACGACAAGCTTCTTAAAACCGCCGTTGGTTTGTGTCTTTTTCGCCCTAACCTTGTCAATCTCTGCAGTATCTATTCCATATCGCAGCGATATTTGCGCAACAAGCCGTATCGCTTTGCCTATTTCGCTGGAATTCACCAACCCCCTTAACGCAAGCTCATCCACAACATCAAGCACATCCCCCATCTCTGCCTTACGATCCTCGTCTGTTTTCGCATCCGCCAATTCCACAAGCTCTTCGTTAAGCTTGTGTAGTAGTAGCCCTTCGGCTTCGTTCTCGTCTGCAATTCTAAACTTACACCGACCTCCACGCGCTTTTATCAGCTCAGGAATCCTGTCCCGAACCAACTTTTCCTTTCCCTCAAACTTTGCCATTACTACGATATAACACAAATAGAGAAAAATAGTTATTACTGCTAATAATTAAAATTTATCTCGTGTATATCTTTGAAGCGCTTGTAAATACCAACTTTTCTGTACACTTTTTTTTGGGGAATTGTTCAACCTTCAATTTTCGAGTCTCTATTAGTTGCAATAAAACACACCCACCAAATTCCTGATTGCTAATTTTCAGTTTCGGATCAAAGGTATGCGTCATATTATCCCAGCGCGAACCGTCTTTTTTTACAAAGTAATAACCATAAATTTCGTAGCGAACAATTCCGTCTGCAACTCCGATTTTGGCTGGATCAAGAGGATTTTTTACCGCAAATTGCTTAGCGTCGCCCGAATTCCAACTCCCAAAAGAAATTATCGTAGCTGAATTATCAATATATTCTGGAGCGATCGCTAAATGTCCACCCCAATACTCGTTTTGATTTTCTCCCGTACCGGTGTAACCGTCCGAATCTTTTATAAACCAGTTACCGATTATTTTGCCGTCGATGTCGTAATCTATTCTGCCGGAAACTGGTTTGATAGTTCGAATATATTTTGCAAGCGCATTTTTCTTGACTTCCGAAGAATAATAATCGAGCGGATCGGCGGTGTAAATTTTCCACGCCTCGCCCGAGTAACTGCTTGGATTAATAAAATTTTTCAATGGCTTTGTGGTATCCCAAACCGCAAAATCTAGCGTTTGCCCTCCAATTCTACCAACTAATTGTCCGGCTTTAACTTTATAGTTTAAATTCTTTTTTTCGTAAGCAGCTTTAATGTCTGGAGCTAGACTTGTTACTAAATCGTAATAATAGAAAAAAGTACAACTCATCGTAAAAACAAAACGGTATTCGGTACCACGATCGTTAGTGCGGGGCTGAATATCGGTAATTACCGAGTCTGCCATTGCGTAAACTGGGTAAGTGTCGCGCGGTGAGTTAAAAACTGTTGGCGAGAAATACTGGTGATCGATCGGCGTTACATGTCCCCCTACCATTAGCCCATACGGTAAAATCATAGCGTAATCGCTTTGTTTCATCGGCAGCTGAGTTAATACCCCAGCACCTTCACCGGTGCATTTATTATTGGATAACAGCTTTCCTGCTTGCACTGCACTAGAAATTGTTGTTGAAGGTGATTGCGTAGTGTTTGTTCCCTTAGGTGTTTCAACGCTGTCACTTTTTCGGTTTAAGATTATTAAAGTTATTATTAAGGCAACAACTACGCCGATAATAATCCAGATCCAGTGTTTCTTCATATATATAGAATGCTGTAATTATTTGTTTCTGTCTACCGCACAAGTTTTTACGGTTGAGTGTTTCAGATCTATATTGACATTATGTAAAGTTAGCTTTACATTTAAAGAATAAAATGACAAAAATTCGATTACTGTTGCGCGAATTACGGACTGCCAGCGATTTAAGCCAAGAAGAGTTGGCACAAGCCCTGAATTTATCGCGCCAATCGATTATCTCGCTAGAACGCGGCGAGTATCTGCCAAGTTCACCGGTATTATTGGCGTTGATGGAATTTTTTAACTGCCCAATCGAGCAATTAGTGGAGGGGATTAAAATAACACGATTAGAAAACAATAATATCGAGAAAGGAGGTGAGCAGAACATGCAGCTAACACCATGGAGCCCGTTTCAGGCGATCGATCGAATGCAGGAAGAGATGAACGATATGGTTGAGCGAACCTTTGGTCGCGGCGATTGGACGCGAGCGCTTGGTACAACCGTTGGAGCGATGAATATTCACGAGAATGAGAAAGAGTACGAAATCGAGTTTCAAGTGCCAGGTTACTCCGACGAAGATTTAACGATCGAGATGACCGAAGATACTTTAACCGTGTCTGGAAATAAGAAACACGAAGAGCGAAAAGACGGCAAAAGCGCCGTTCGTAGAGAATGGCAACACAGCGAATTTAGCCGTTCGATCCGTTTTGCTTCGCCGATTGTGGAAGAAAAAGTTGAGGCCAAACTCGAAAACGGTACGCTAACAATCGTTGCGCCAAAAGTTGAGCCGGCAAAACCAAAAACTACCAAAATTGCCGTGAAAAAGAAGTAATTACGCGCAAAATATATAGTGATAGCAGAAAAGGAGCAAAACTTGCTCCTTTTCTAGTAGTTTCTAGTAGTAATTATTTAACTTCGATCGTTAATATCTTATCGCCAACTTCAATCTTTTTTACAACATCTATTCCGCTAATTACTTTTCCGAAAATCGTATAAGCGTTTTGAAGCGGATTGTCGGCAAGCATTATAAAGAATTGACTGCCGTTAGTATTTGGGCCGGCGTTGGCCATCGCAACTACGCCTTCTTTGTAACCGTTTTTATAGGATTCGGTTTTTGGGTCGAGTTCGTCTTCAAATTTGTTGCCGTAAACAGATACACCACCGGTTCCGTTGCCGTTAGGGTCGCCGCCCTGAATTACAAATCCGGCCTCAACACGGTGAAAAGTTAAAGTGTTGTAGTAGCCGTTTTTTGCGAGCGTTGCAAAATTGGTTACGGTTTTTGGTGCGTCTTGTGGGTAAAGTTCAATCGCAATGTTGCCTTTTTCGGTTTTTATTACCGCTGAAGTTGCCGATATTTTTTCGAACGTTGTTGGATCTGACATATTTCTTTTTTCTCCTTCGCTATTATTTTTAGGGAACAATAAGAACCCACCGATTATTAATATAATTACACCGATAATTATGGTTGTGTTTTTCATGTGCGCCCGTTCAGGATCCCAGCAAAATCTTTGCTGGGATATCTCGCTTAGCAATGCTTCGCTCGATATCGAACTGTTCGATCCTTATTTCTCCTTTCATGTGCGCCCGTTCAGGATCGAACTGAAGACCCCTTCCACGTCAAGGAAGTGCTCTACCGCTGAGCTACGAGCGCAAGATAGTGCTCTACCTTCGCCAGCCGGCGAAAAGCTACGAGCGCTACTAGGGTAATTCTACCTAATCTTTACTTCTCTGGGAAGGTTTGAGTGTGCTTTTGGCTATAGCGATTTCTTCGTTAATGCGCTTAGTTAAGTCTGTGTATTCCTTAACTCGAATTCGCGGTAACTCTTGCAAGTTGCTTTTTTCGGTTGCAACACCCAGGTTTGTAGTAACAGAAGCGACGATACCAAGCGAACTAACGATATCAAGTGTCTGCTCGGAGTATTTTCCAGATGGATAAGCAAAAACTAATTCCCGATTACGGATACTGGTACTAATGTCATAAATTGCATCTTCAAAACTCAAACTAGCTAGGTTTTTATGACTAATCGAGTGGCCACCCACTTCCATTCCCGCATCAACCAGCTCTTGAATTTGATTAGCGTTCATATAGCCAGATCGCCCCACAAACGAGCTAACGATAAAAAACGAAGCCCTGTAATTGTATTTCTGAAGTAGCGGCAGGGCGTTGGTGTAATGGTCGATATAACCGTCGTCGAAAGTAAGTATGATTGAATTATTAGTATATTTTTTTGCGGCAAAATCTTGAAGCGTTATCGGTTGGTAACCGAGTATTTTTATTAACTCAAATTGCTTTTCAAGCGTTGCTGGCGAAACACTTAACTGTACACCCAGCGGATCGCTTGGGTTATTGTAGTCTTTAATATAGTGATACATTAAAATCGGTACAAAAAATTGGGCGTTTTTACTTTCTGTTGCCTCTGGGGTTTGGTTATACGGTTCGGCGAGCTTGGTATTAGTTTTTTCTTCAACTACCTGAATATTGTCTAGCGGCATTACACCAGAAAAAATTAAAATATTTAATGTTAATAAAATCAGGGCCAAGCCCCATAAAATTATGCGTAACATATAGCAATTATACCGTAATTACAGATTAAATTTGATTTTATAACTTGCGCCGAAATCTTTAATCCCTTTAATTGAGATAGTGGCGCGCAAAATTATTTTATCGCCGTTTTTGAAGGTTAGTCTGTCGTTATACCAATTACCGAGTTCCGATATTTTAGTTGCGAAACTGCCGAAAGTGGAATTGATACTGTCGTAATATCCTTGGTTTGAGCCGATTACTAGCGCCGTTACATCGATAGATGCCTTAAAGTTTGCTCCAACAGGTCTATCTGTTACCAGTTGCCAGTTTTGTCGATAGTCTAATTGTGAATCTGTAGACGAGAAAGTTCCTTCGCCGCAATAATTATCAAGCCCTGCATAACTAAAAGCATCAGTTTTGGATTTTGCGATTGCTCGCGGAGCTTCAAGGATTACATCAATTTTAGTTTTGATTGTATCAAGCCCAAAATACTCATCGATCCCCGCCTTATAAGCGGCGTAAATTTTACTAGCTTGGTCGTCTGTTTGATTGCCGTTAAGCCATTCGTTTAATAATTTCACGTATGCCGGACGAGACCTGGCATAATCGACAGCATTATCTGCTACGGCAGAAAGTTGGGGTTTTTGAGCGATAAACGCATCGCGTGCACCGTAAAATATTGAGGCACCCTGTTCGTTTACTTTGTTAGGAAATGCGGGGTCAAATTTACTACAGGCAGTAACCCCTCCCGCGGCGTCGTATTTTGAATTAATTATTAGAATTATTGAAGATGTAATAACAGTAAAAATTATTAAGCCGTAAATTATTTTACTTGTTAGGGAGTTTAGTTTATTCATTTATTTGAATTAAATTGTTTACGAATATTGTCTGCATCAACAACCCCAATTCCCGGTATAAAGCTACTGTGGTATTGATAAGTTTTTTTACCCTCTTGTTTAGCTTTTGCAATCGCTAGTTCACGTTCTGTCATGGATGATTTGGGTAAAACCAAGTTATTATTATCAGTAAAATAAATTACTAAAAAAATTAACGCAATAATTAAGATAGTGTTTATTATACTATCAAATAAGTTTAACTTATTTTTACTAATTACAAGACGCATCAGTCTTGCTTTCGCAAAGCGTTCCTGTAACGACCCATTTCAACGGCATTAAAATCCCTGCATTAAGTATTTTTCCGTTGCCAGCTTCCTCAAACTCGTGCCAAGTGTTAAACCCGTAAGACCCAGTTGAAAATATACACCTGTTTGTATCCTGACAAGAAGTACCTAGCCCAAAACTTGAAACCCTGTCCGGATCTACGTGTGAGTTAGTAAATGTTCCACCAACTGGTTCTTTTCTAAATTCAATTGCCGATCTAATTAAGCTGTTGTTGTTTAAGTATCCATAAACCCAATCGGTGTTATATTCTTGTGGCACAACCTTTATCTGACTACCACCAGTACAAAGGTACCCAATTATTAAACCCCCTACTTTAACTGGAGTCCAAACCCCTGGAGTATATCCGTAATATTGAGGCATGGTACTTGGTACAGTCCACTTTTCTTTAAATGCTTGACCGCCATCAACCGAGCCCTTTACTTCCCACGAAGCAATACCTATTACGGCTTCGGAGTTATCTGGATTTGGGAAAGCTCCATAACTTTGATTTTTAGCTTCACATTCTGCTTTAGAACTATCAGTGCCAACCGATTTTAGTCTTGCAACTATTAATTCTTGTGCTTTCCAGGTACTGGTATAGGCCTGTGTAGAGGTTTGAGCACTTGCAGATTGTGGTAATAATTTTTTTCCACTGCTTATTGAAAATACCGCTACTGCAATTAACGCTGAAAGTAAAATGGACTTAAAAATAACCTTGTTCCCAATAGAAATATTTTTCATATATTCAGCATGTGCGAAATAGATATTATTGTCAACAGTCTTTATAAATTAGCCAAAAAAGGGTAAAATTTACTAACTGGTCCCATCGTCTAGAGGCCTAGGACATCTGGTTTTCATCCAGAAAATCACCGGTTCGAATCCGGTTGGGACCGCCACAATGCGTTGCCGCACCGTTAAATTGATAAATATTGCTCAAGAAATTTTTGAGTTAGAGATTACTAAGCCACTTGGTTTTGATTTTATTGCTGGGCAATACGTAGATTTGCAGATAATCAACCCTAAACTTTCCGATAATATGGGGGATACCAGATCGCTGTCTATATTATCATCCCCAAACGACCCAACTATAAAATTTTTATTTAAGCAGGGTATAACGGCATTTAAGAATAATTTAAAAAACTTAAAAGAGGGTGATGAGCTATCAATTACACAGCCAAAAGGAAAATTCACCTGTAAAGATGTGGCAAAAAGTGTCTTTATCGCCGGCGGTGTTGGTGTAGCGCCGATATTAAGCATTATTCGCACACAAACTTCTATACCAAAAGCTGGATTATTTAGTTTTAGTACTAATGATTCTGCGCCGTATTTAGAAGAGATAAAGAAATACGGCAAAATATTTATTACAAAAGAAAAATCAAAATTTATTAATCGCAGGATAAATACTAACGACTTAGCGCCGTACAGAGACAAGGAATTTTATATTTGCGGAAGTAGCGCTTTCATAAGCGGTGTTTTACTGATGCTTGAAAACTTAAAAATTGAGGAATCTAAAATTAAAACTGAAGATTTTATCGGCTACTAGTTGAGAAAAGAATAATAGTTTGCAATAGTAAGAATATGAGACGTGGGGGATTTACTATAATTGAAGTACTAACTGTAATTATGGTTTTTTCTATTTTAATTGGTATTAGTGGCTATGCGTACAGCGTTGCCTTAAAGCGTACTCGCGACCAACAACGAATAAGTGATTTGAATAATATAAAAAGCGCAATCGAACTTTATTACTTAGACATAAAATCTTTCCCTGCATTTTATAGTGGTTCGAACCAAATTACATTGGCGGAATATCAACTGGCGCCAGGAACATTTAATTGCGTAAATAATTATCGTGGTATATGGCCATCGTTTATACAGAATTTCCCAAGAGATCCCCTTAGTAAGTTAAATCAAAGCGGTAATGATTGTACTTCGCTCGCCACTGCTTCTGCCCACAAAGGCGAATATCTATATTTTGTAAAAAACGCCCCTTCCCTTTCGCCAAAATCTGAATACATGTTAATGGCGTTAGTTGAGCGAATAAATAACGTAAATACTAATGTTACACAAGAAAGTAGTACATTAAGTAGTTGGGGTTATGCCTTAGATGATATTTCGCTTTGCGATCAAGTTAACGATTCACTTTGCAGCCATAACTACAAATTATTAAGCGGCAAAAATAATTAAAGGGCGATGGTTTTTTTAGTAAAAAAAATCTCCCCAAAACTAATTTTATCCTGTTGTTTATTACTGATATTTATTCAATTTGCTGTGCAACTAAAACTCGCTCGCGACGACTCACCAACAACCGACGAAGCCATCCACTTATTTGCGGGCTACACATATTTAATTGAACGCGATTACAGATTCAACCCCGAACACCCACCGCTATTAAAAACATTGTCGGCGATCCCGCTTTTATTTATAACTCCAAATCTACCCAAGGATTACGATACGCTTTGGCAAAAAAGTGATAATACTTTTTACGATTCTTGGGCGGAGAATAGAGTACTGGGCGACAAATTTATGTATACCTCCCAAAACAATCCCGATCAACTAATTTTTTGGGGAAGAATCCCAACAGTTATAATTACAGCGCTACTTGCGCTTACCCTGCTTCTATTTTCAAAAAAAATCTTTGGAGTTTGGGGAGCGCTACTAGCTACCACACTATTTACCACCAATCCAACCGTTAACGGCCACGGACACTTAATTACAACGGATATGATTTTAGCGCTTAGTTACTTACTCACGGTAATCACTGCTTATAAATTTGTAACAAAACCAACGGCCCTAAACTCGATAATTTTTGGTTTGGCGCTTGGGCTTGCATTACTAAGTAAACACACGGCGATTATTCTGATCCCAATAATAATTGGTTGTTTAATATTTTTAATCGCTTACGACAAAACCAGAAAAAAATCGTTGAAAATGCTACCAAAATTACTAATCACAGCCGTAGTAATTTGGGCGGTGATTTGGGCGGGATTTGGTTTTAACGACGATATTGCCCCTAGATCAACCTCAATTACGCAAGAAATTATTAACAGCAGCCCCGAAAGAGTTAATGTAGAGAAAAATGAAACGTTAGATAAAATCTACACTAATGTTCGACCACTCCTTGTAACATTGCCGTTAAATTATATTAAAGGTGTGATATTAGTACTAAACCATACTGGCGGCGGACACAGCAGTTATTTACTCGGTAAAGTTTCCAACACCGGTTGGTGGTATTATTTCCCACTGCTATTTTTTGTTAAGTCGCCGCTACCGTTTTTGATTGCTTTTACGATCGGCCTTTGGGCGATAATTAAAAAAGAAAAGAAGCTATTAATTTGGACGCTAGCAATCTTTGGAATTGGATTTTTAGGATTTGCGATGATTTCAAAAGCCAACCTCGGTATCCGCCATATTTTGCCAACAATGCCGTTATTTATACTACTTTCCACCTGGGGAATACTTCAAATAAAAAATTACAAAACCCCTATATTGATATTGAGCATTTGGGCTTTGGGAATTTATATCATAGGATACCCAACTTATTTAGGATATTTTAACGAATTAGCTGGCGGAGCAAGGAATGGTTACAAAATAGCAACTGATTCAAATTTAGACTGGGGGCAAGACTTGAAGCGAATAAAAAACTATATTCAAAAAAATAACATCATTTCGCCTGTAATAGATTACGGCTGGCTCGGTAAGGACGGCCTCGATTATTACCTGGGTGATTATAGAGTTTTGGAAAGCACCAAACCAAGCACATCGGATACTGTAATTATTAGCGCTTCAATTTACGCAACAAGATATAAGTTTCAATTTCCGTCGTGCGATAACAAAATAATTTCAAACGCTGTTTTCGTGTGTAAAACAAATGATTAAAAGTGTTTCCGTAATCGTACCGGCGTATAACGAAGAAAAAAGAATTACAAAAACCTTAATTAAAATTGACCAATTTCTTAAAGAGAAGAAATTGAGTTACGAGATAATTGTTGTTGACGACGGCAGTAAAGATAAAACCATAGAAACTGTTGAAAAATTGAGTATCAAGAATTGTAAGGTAATTAGTTACGGTAAAAACAGGGGTAAGGGTTATGCGATAAATTTTGGAGTAAAAGAATCTAAAAACGATTGGGTGTTATATACCGACGCCGATAACTCCACCCCAATTGAAGAAATGAATAAACTGGAACCGTTTACCGACGTCTATCCGGTAATAATTGGTTCGCGTTACATATCGGGTAGTAATATCATCAAAAAACAACCTACGCCTCGAATAATTATTTCGCGAGTTAGTAATTTATTAATACAAGCACTAATTTTACCAGGGTTTAAAGACACTCAGTGCGGTTTTAAAATGTTTAGACGCGACGCCGCTAACGAGATATTTTCAAAACAAACCGTTTTTGGTTGGGGGTTTGATATGGAACTCCTGCGTATCGCCAAGGAATTGAACTTACCGGTAAAACAGGTTGGAATTACTTGGAAAAACGACGATCAATCTACGATTCAATCTCGAAACGCTCTTCATAAAACTTTAATAGAGCTTTTTAGGATTAAAAGAAACTCAATGAGCGGTAAATACTCAAAGGTGAGTCGATCCGAACCTGAATTAGTGCTTCGGTTTGCTTTTGTGGGTGCGATCGGCACAACACTTGATTTTATGGTATTAAATCTTTTTTATGCAGTACTAGATTTTAATTTATATGTGGCAGTAACAATCGGATTTATAGTTGGCGCAATAAATAACTACATTTTAAACAGTTACTTTTCCTTTGGAACAAAATTATCACTTAATAAATTAGCTAACTTTATGACAATAGCAGTAGTTGGTTTAGCGATAAACTTTCTAATCGTTTATCTTTTAGTAGATCTAGCAAAATGGCATTACAATATCGCAAAATTAATCGCGGTTGTATTAGTATTTGGCTGGAATTATATTCTAAACAGATTAACTACTTTTAAAAACTAAGCCAAAGAATGACGCTCGACTCCCTCTTGGACCGCAGCTTTTTTAGTTACATTAAATACTGTAAAGGGCTTATTTAACATTAGTCTGGTTTGGGAATCCAGCGCCGGTAACGCAGAAAATAACACCGCAGAAACTGAAAGCATAATCGGGGCGAGTACCCATTCCTTTAGTAAAGTTAAAGCGTAAACACCTTTATTGCCGGGTCTTGGCGGCACTAACATTGATGCTACCGACATATTGGCAATAAGCCCGATCCATGCGGCGGTTAAAAACGTTCTATAAACAATCGGGAAATTGTAACCCAAAACTGTATTTTCAAAGCTTGGATACAAAAACAGCGGTAACCAGCCAATAAGTAAAATAAATGACTGCGTACTTAACGAATAATGCGCCTCGACTAAGCGAAAGAATTGTAACCATTTATACAAAAACGGGATTTTAGAATTTCCGAAGCTATGCTCAAACACATAAGGAATATCAGACACCCCCCAAAACCACCTACGACGTTGTAAGTATTGCTCGCGGAAAGTATCGTACAGATCCTCGCCTTGTACTGCGTCCATATATACCGGCACAAACATCGGCACAACGTGGTGATTGCCGTGAAATCGAAAGTACGTTCGCCAGTACTGATGGCCGTCCTCTACCACCGTGGTAACCGACCAATAGTCCGTAGCAATAAGTGCCTCCAGCGATTGGGCGTGCGCAGAAAAATTACGGGCGTAGTGCGGTCGCATCGCTTGGATTATCTGCCAAAATGACGACCCCAGCGCCGTTATTTTAACCGGTAATGGTACTTTCCAAATATTATTGAAAAACATCGGGATCGGTTGGAAACTTTTGTGCAGGGGGTCGGGTGTATTGCAGTAGTTCCACGTAAGGTTCGCGAAATAATTTTTATCAACCCTGTTGTCGGCGTCTAGGGTGGTAACTATAACGTCTTGGGCAAGATGATTTTTTAATATTTCTTTGGTGATTTCCCGAGCACAGTAAGTAATATTTGGACCCTTACCCCTAACTTCGCCAGCGATATCCGAAGGATGGAAGGTTATAAATAGTTGGCCAAAAATATTACCGAATTCGTGCGACAAAATCTTTGCGAAAACTTTTGCGTTTTCTTTATCCCGTTCTTCAAAGGCAACCGCAACAAGTATTTTTTCTAAGTTGTAACTACTGTTTGCAATAGCACTAAGTGTATGACGTAAAATCGTAATATCTTCTTTGTAAGTTGGCACAATTGCTAGGTGGTAATAATTCTCAAACTTACCTGGAAAATCTTTTTTTAACTGTTCGTGCCAATTTTTTCGAATGTCTTGGTTGTACTTAACGGTCCCAACTACTAAGTGCCCCGTTATAATAAACACTTTTACTAACCAATAGATTGCGTAAATTAATACTAAAATTAAAACTGTATTTGGCGCAGTAAAGCTTAACAAAAGTAATCCAAGAATAGTTCCCCACGCCATAAATCCAGGTAAAAAACTCCAGAGTCTGGTTAAGATTTTCTTAGTAGACATAGCTATACTCGGAGACAAAAAATAAGCCGATAAATGACAACTCGAGCAACATAATAAATAACAATATTGCTAGCGCAATCTGCTTATTGTTTTTATAGGTAGAAAAAAATATCACCGAATTAACTACAAACAAACTTAAAAGCGAATTAAAAATCGCCCTTTCAAAGTAACTGTTGCGAGCGTAAGCAAGTAGTATAACTAGAGATAGTAATAGTAGCGTCCAAACAGATAGGAGTTTGTTACCGATAATTACTTTAGCCAAAGCGTTCTGATTAAATAGCATTTTATTAATTTTAGCTAATTTGCGGTCCTTTAGATAGATTAAGTTTTGAGCTAACCGATAGCAACCCAATTAAAAATCCAAACAGGGCATAAAAATAATTCTCTTTTTCATTTGTAGTGGCGGAACCGATAATTGTAAGTTGTTGTGGCTCGTTGTTTGGATTTGGGGTGCGGCTAATTTTAGTTACGGTCGTTACGGTGGTTATTTGTTTTGGAGTTGGAGTTGTAGCTTTTGTTTTTTTTACTTCGTTTTCTATTTGTTTTTGAGTAGTAGTGGCGGTAACGCTTGGCTTGGGTGGTTTTATTATTTTTTCAGCTTCTCCGATCTTCCAAAGCTCATATTTTTTAGTGTAACTATTGTAATCACTAATTACGTTTAAATTTATTTTATCGCCCCCTGAGTACTTATTCTTTAATTTAGCGAAATTGAGTTTTATTTCCGAGTAAAGCGTCATAAATTTTTCGTCGGTAGATTTAACTTCAGCTTCAATGTTTGAAAGTACACCCGGCCGATTTATTGCTTCGGCTAGACTTAATTTGATTGGTTTAATTGTTGAAGACCCGAGAATTCTTAACCCCTCCCTGGAATCCAAAATTACCCGCTTAACAACACTTGAGCTTATTTCGCCGTAGACTTGAACGAGATTGTTCCTGATATCAATAGGTGGGCCGTTGTCGGAATTAAGAAATAGTTGGATTCCCCCCGACTCGTCTTGGAGATAGTTAATCTCTGATGAAATCTCTCCTGGTACAGTAGTTACCGTCCCCCAAAACTCAACCAGTTGTCCCGCTTCAAGCTCGCGAATTTGCGCGATCGGTAAACTATTGGTTATTTTTGTTGGCAGTGTAATTCTAGTCCAGCTAAGTAGGTTTTCGGATTTATATAAATTCGGTTTTAACGACGAGTTCAATAAACTAAGAAAATATAGACCGCCAAACGAACTTATCGATTTGATTTTACTGCTTTTAGCCCAAGAGCCGGTCGATGCGCTTACTTCAAGCGTGTCTGGATTCAGCGCTTGTATAGTAGAGCCATCGTGTTGAAATAATACGATCATTTTCCCAAAATAATTTGCACGATTAAAATTTGTAAGTACTTTAAACGCACTGTACTCACCAGTTTTACGACTAAATAAATATTTTTCTTGGCTTATTAAAATAACATCATTTCCAACAGCCATAACCTCCGCTGGGGCTTGACTAATACTGATCAATTTATTGTTTTTAAAGTCTAGCTCCCAATAACCGTTACTTTTTACAAAAATTCTATTGCCAATAATATCGATATTATTTTGATTTATTTGTTGGTCGCTATTTATTGTAAGCTCTATTATCGCGTCTTTACTTATTATTAATTTATTTTTATTTAATAAATCTACCCATAATAAATTATCTGAATACTTATAGTTGCTAACATATTCAATATTTTTAAATTGTCTGTTTTCGTAAATTTTAATGGTGTTATTTTGACAAATTGTGATTGGCAATTTTATTACGATATTTACTGCTTGGGGACAGTCTTGTCCGACATTATTTAAATAAACTTTTGTTTCATCTTTTGTAACTAGGATATTTCTGGTTTCATCGAAAAATATCGCCGTTTGTTCGATTGGGATTTGAGCGATTTCGCGTACCTCGACAGCGCTATTGATCCGATAAATTTTCTTAGAGTTATTAAAATTTACTTGAACGATAATCAGTTCTTCCTGCTTTGTAATTTCTATCAAATCGGTAGCTTTAAATTGACTTATTAACTGCGGTTTTATCGCTCGCTCAATATTATACAGGTAATATTTAGAATCGATTTTGCTTACTTGAAAAATGTTTGTGCCGATGCTAATCGCATCGCCGACAAGTTCGCCTTCAAGCGGGCTAACCATTCTCCACGGCAAATTACTATTATCAAATTTATAAATTTGTTGATCGGATTTATAGCTTAATGCTTCATTTGATTTTATAAATTCTTGCGCGTAAACAGACAACGGGAAAAACAGAGACAAAATCAAGGATAAACTAGTTATTGTCCGTTGAGGAAACAACATTGCGGTGAAACTCCAAGATAACCCGAGCAAGGCGGTTTGGGTCCGGTACGTCAGTCACCGTAAAAAAGCCCTTTATCCCAGGTTTATCGATATTGCCGGTAGTTCCCTCGCCTGCCGTTTCAATAACCAATATTCCGTAATTTAATGCGGTTTGTAGAAAACCCTCTACTTCCGCCGTAACATTTTCTACTTGCCTTAAGTTAAGCTCTGAAGTTTTACGACTAAGTAACCCTTCTTGCGCTACGTTAACGATTCGCTCGTTAGTAATAAAAATAATATCGTAGTAATAGTTAATCCACGCGCCAAATAAAAACGTCAGTAAAAATAAATAAAAACCAGTGATTGCAACGGAAATTATCGGCATATATTGGTCGATAGAATCTTTAAAAGTAAGGTTTACTGCAAATAAAATAAACAACGGAAATAAACCCATTCCAACCACCAACAGCAAAGTTCCCAAAAACCCTGCCCAGTGGTGGCGAACAACAAGTTTTATCTCTTCGTTTGTATGCAAATTCAAATATAAAAAGGCGGGGTCGTGACTGTTAATTTCTGTATCGATTAAATGCGACATTTATGTTCTAAAAAAATAACTTCCGCTAAATAAAACTAATAACAGTAAAATTATATGAAGCGTTAGAACTGATAACGAAGCATCGCCTGGAAGCCGGTATTTAAATACTTGGAAAAAATATAACAAATTAATTACAAGCACAATTAATAGAAATATTCCGTAACCCAGATAGATGAAAAAATTACTATCCATAAGTTCAATATCTGGAAATTTTGGTAATTAATCAATACCTTTTAGGTACTATTTAATGTTTATTACTTTATATAGATGTATGTAGGGCTACCGAATTTGGTTGGATTAATTCTTCTGTAGGAGTACGCGTATTTTTTCCAGTTGTAGTCGGATACTTCGATATCGGTTCTTGAGTGGACTCGCTCTACAAACGCAACATGCCCCAGCGAACTAATGTAATTATAATTTACGTATTTGCCCGGCTCGCCCCAAACGATGAATGCGCCCTTTCTTGGAACGCTACCGGTCGGTACGCCACGGTAACGCGCCATCGCCGGCCAATACATCGCGTGACCCCTTGGTACACCTGGCGGTAACGGGTTTCTGTACCACAGTCCATCCACTCTGTAAGCTGGGTAAGATGTGCACTGTCTCATTAAGAACCCCCACGGATCGGGTGTATTGGGTTTATAGTTTTTATATGGATACGTATCCACTCCCGGCAAACTATCACCTAAACTTTGACGCTTTTGATAAATCTCTTCTGAAATAAAATCGGCTTCTTGTTTTATTTTATTAATTAGGTTTTGATACGTCGCTTCGTTATTTTTAGTTACCGATAAAAGATAGGTTTTCTGGGTTCGCTGTCCAAGTAACGAACTTTGACTTTGTTTTAAATCAGAATTAAGTTCGCTTAGGTTTGTCTTTTGACTTTCTGCCTCCGATTTTTGCTTCGATAGCTCGTCTTTAAGCCGATTTACTTCTAAAATATCGGCTTGCAAGTCTGTTTGGATCGATTGGATAAACTGCGCCTGTGATAATACGTCGTTAATCGAGTTACCGGTTAAGACTTGTTCGATCGTACTAGTTTGCGAGAGTTCGTAAAGTAAGACGTAAGCGTTATTATTTTGCTTGGTTAAAACGCTAATATCGGCTTCCTTAAGTTTTATATCTTTTGAGAGTTCGTCGATTATTTGATTTGTCGCACTAATTCGCTCTCCGGTATTATTTATTCTGTTTTGGGTGTAGTTGATATCAGATTCGATGTCGCCGATCGCTTCGCTTAAACTTCTTGCCTCTCGACGGGTTTGATCTAGTTTTTGTTTATTTAATTCTGATTGTCGTTGCAATTCGCGTTGTCGTCTTAAAAGTTCGCTCAATGTTGCGGCCTCAGAGAACGATGGTAATAGAAATACTACTACACCGAGTAATACAAGTACTTTTTTTGTGTTGTTAATTATTTGCCCCTCTTTCATTAGTAATTATATATTACAAACAAATGCACTTGTGTCAATTATGATTTAAGAAACTTTCTAATCGAGATTAAACTTACTACTACCCCCAGAACAGAACCTGCTAAAAACTGTACTGCCACTAACTGCCAAATATGGGTAACTAGATAGGTGTAAATATCAATTCCTAGTAAATTTGAGATCGAAAACCCCGAGCTATTCGTTGTACTGCCCCCACCAAAACTTAGTTTTGCCATTAAAAGCAAAAACGAGGTAGTAAAGATTGTGCCTATTAGGCCGTATAAAATCCCTTCAACAATAAACGGTCCCCGAACAAACATATTTGACGCACCGACAACGCGCATTATCTCGATCTCATCACTTCTAGCAGTAATTGTGATTTTAATAATGTTATAAACATTAAAAATAGCAATTACTCCAAAAAATACACTTAGACCTATTCCAATTAGCTGAACAAATTGAGTTGCAGAGATTACTTTATCAACCTTCTCTTTATTTTGATCGTACGAAACACATTCGGAGCAGATGTAATCGTTGGAATCGATCGAATCGATGTTATTTACAACCGCCTGAATGTCGTCTGGATTTTGCGTGTCTACTAACACACTTCTAGGTAGGGGATTATTTTTCTCGTCGATGGGGGACTTAATATTATCGTTAATCGGTAAGCGTTTAAAAATTGCCAACGCTTCCGATTTATCAATAAAATCAACCGCAATTACACCATTAACTTGCTTTATTTTTTCGGCGAGTTGTTGGATTTGCTCGTCTTTGATGGCGTCGTTTCTAAAATATATCGTGATATCAATTTTTGAACGAATCGATTCGGCGGTGTCGCGTAAAATAAAAGTCATTAATAACGAAACGCTGATCATAGTTAAGGTTAACGTCATTAACAGCGTTGCCCCAAGCGTTAACCATCGATTGCGCCAGAAATTTTGATGACCAAGTTTCGCAACTCTCCAGAAAGTTTTAGACTTAGATGACATATTTACCCCCAGCTTGATCGCTGACAATTTGACCGGCCTTCATTAAAATAACGCGTTTTTGAATTCTGTCGACAATTTGCTTGTTATGGGTAGCTAATATCACTGTGGTGCCGCGCTGATTGATTCTGTAAAGCAAATCGATAATCTCCCACGCGTTGATCGGATCAAGGTTACCGGTTGGCTCATCGGCGATTAATATTTTAGGTGAATGCACCAAAGCGCGTGCGATCGCACAGCGTTGACGCTCTCCGCCCGATAATTCGTTTGGGTAATTATCTTTACGCTTAATTAAGTTAACTAATTCGAGCACTTTCTCGGTGCGACGATTAATTTCTTTGTCGCTAAAAGCGCAAACTTCAAGCGCAAAAGCGATATTTTCCCATACTGTTTTTTGGGGAAGTAATTTAAAATCCTGAAAAACAACACCTATTTTTCGCCGGTAGAGCGGCACCTCGCCACTTCGAAGATCGCTTAAACTTCTGTTAGCGACATAAATTTTACCGCGTGACGGCTTTTCTAGTTTGGTTAAGAGTTTAATTATGGTAGTTTTGCCGGCGCCGCTTTGGCCAACCAAACAAACAAACTCCCCTTCTGAAATTTTCAGATCAACGTCTTTGAGGGCAACTTTTCTGGGATACTGTTTTGATACGTTTTGAAAATCTATCAGCGGAGGTTTTTTTACCTGATCAACTGGTGGTTTAACGCTTGGGCTACTTCCGATCTTAAGAACTTCATTCATTTACTGTCATTAAGCATACCAGTAGAACGAGCGTAAATAAATAGCGCTAACTAAAAATCTTGATAACTGAATAGGCGCTAGCGAGTGTCATGATTATTACAATAAGTACCCCTACGATTTTAGAGCCGTTACTACTTGCGTGTTCGCCCATAATTTTTTTATTACTTGATAATAGTAGTATCGCTAGTAATATCGGCGGGGCGATTATTCCGTTTGCAAGAGCGCTGTATATTAAGGTTTTTACCGGATCTAGCCCGATAAAATTAAGCGATAATCCAAGTAGCATCGAGATAATAATTACTCCATAAAAAGCTCTAGCTTGTTTTAAGCTCTTATTTAAGCCCTCCCTCCAACCAAAGGTCTCTGCGATTGCGTAAGAGGCCGATCCAGCTAAAACTGGTATCGCTAATAGTCCTGTTCCAATTATTCCAATAGTAAAAATTGTTATCGCACCATTACCGGCAAACGGTTTTAGCGCCAGCGCGGCCTGTTCGAGCGTGCTAATATTGGTAATTCCGTTTACGTAAAGCGTCGCTCCGCATGCGGCGATAATAAAAAACATTACAACGTTAGATAGAAGCATTCCAGACCAAACATCAATTCGCATTCTTTTTAGCGCATTT
Source organism: Candidatus Berkelbacteria bacterium (assembly GCA_016213365.1). GTDB lineage: Bacteria > Patescibacteriota > UBA1384 > 2-12-FULL-50-11 > 2-12-FULL-50-11 > JACRAP01. Next base: position 26,117 of record JACRAP010000016.1, on the reverse strand, counting down.
CTATCGACTTGTGTTTTCACTTTTGCCTCTTCAACTTCTTGCGACGTTTGCCAGAAGAATAAATACGGCGAGATTGTTGTTCCAAGTACGGCGGCGATTAAAAGAATCGATTGTTCGTTAAAACTAAATTTTGGGATAACTGCACCGCTCAATATTTCTTGCCAATTTAAGTTCGGGATCATAAGAGTTGCAACGATATACGACAACAACACCAAAGCCAGCCATTTCAAGATACGAGCGTAATGATCGTAAGATAAAAAAATCTGAAGAATTAGCGAGACACCTGTAAATAATATTATTAAGATCGCAAAATTCAGCGTGGGAAATATTAGTTGAGTTGATTTTGCCATCGCCCCCAAATCGGCACCGATATTAAAACTATTTGCGGCAAATAACAGTATCGTTGAACCAAATAAAAACCATTTTGGAAAATGTTCCTTAATGTTGGTTGCAAGCCCCTTGCCCGTAACGATTCCGATTCGGGCGCACATTTCCTGTACTACGGCCATTAACGGAAAAGTAAAAATAGAAAGCCATAACAAACCAAAGCCGTATTGGGCGCCGGCTTGCGAGTAGGTGGCAACACCGGACGGGTCGTCGTCGGCTGCGCCGGTGGTAAGGCCCGGGCCAAGCATTCGCCAGTATTTTTTAACTTTTTTTACTTCGGAATTATTTTTTATTTCACCGATAACTACTTCGGCATCAATTACCACTTCCTTAATTACTCTTTTTGGTGAACCCATAAAATTAGAATAAATTATTGTTTAAGTACCATCAACTCTTGGATAAACGCCTCAAGCGCTATCGCCACTTCTTTATCTTGATGCCGGAGTAAATCCGTAATTTCTTTTTGAAGTTTATTTTTATTTGTATCAATAAGTAATAATTTTAATAATAAAGCTCTGGTTAATAAATAATTATAACTAACACCGCCAAAGTCCGATCGAAAATACGACTCAACTAACTCGATTAGCTCCTCGGCTGTATGTAATTCGCCCGAAAGATAGGCGTTTACGGCTTGGTAAAATATTATCTCTTGGTGTAATAACGTATCGTCGTTAAACCTGACAAAATGTTCTTCGGCTGAGGATAGATAATTTTGTGCTGATAGAAAATCACCAGAAAAAATCGAAAACTGGGCAAATACACTTATAAACGGCGCTGCTAATTCTTTAGTTTCAATAAAAGGCGCAAATTCTTCGATTTTTTTTCGAGCAAGAGATTTTTCACCGGTTAATATGTAGACTTGTGCTGAGATTAAAATACTGTCTTTTATGTAATCGCTCGATTTAGCCGCAATTTTGCAGTACTCAAGCGCGTCGCGCGAGGCGACGCCATTAGAAAACGGGATATGACGAAGTTTGGCTTGGGCGATAAATATAGCTAGATCAGATTTTTCGATTTCAGTTTGGGTGTAACTAATTTTATCGATCGCTCGTTCGACGGACTTATTTATCTGCCCCTCTTCGTACGGCAATACTAGCTCCGGATCCCCCCTCCATAAATTCATTAAGACTGATGATGCGGTGCGTTAATCAACCCGCACTTTTTATACTTGTAAACCTTGCCGGTTTTGGGATCGATGGCGCCGCACGGACACGGATCGTTTCGGCCGATCTTTTGTGCCGATAATTGTACACTCTCATCTTTATTGGTTGAAACCGGTTGTTTTTGAGGTTGATCGTGCTCTAACTTAATTTCAACTCTAAGAAGCATGTCTATAATTTGCTCGTTTATCGTCTGCTCCAGTTCGCTGTAAAGTCGGTACGCCTCTTGCTTGTACTCTACAATCGGGTCTTTTTGGCTGTAACCCCTTAAACCAATACTTTCGCGCAAATTCTCAAGATTTTTAAGATGCTCGACCCAAAGTACATCGATCGAACGTAAACTCACCGCTTTCAAAACGTCGTGAACAATTTCTTCTGGAACGCCCTTAATTCGTTTTTTAAATTCAGCGAGTTGCTCATCGTTAAATAACGACTCAATCTCTGAGAGTAATAATTTAAAATCAGACAACGAACGGGAACTTAATACTTGTTGACGTCTTCGATAGATCGCTGAGCGTTGTTTATTGGTTACGTCGTCGTATTCAACTAACTGTTTTCGAATATCAAAGTTATGCCCCTCAACTCGGCTTTGGGCTTGTTCGATCGCGCGAGATAGAAGTGGGTTATTTATACTCACATCGTCTGGAACATTAAGCCGTTCCATTAAGTTTTTCATTCTGTCTCCACCGAAAATGCGCATTAGATCGTCGTCGGTAGAAATGTAGAACTGACTCACGCCCGGATCGCCCTGACGACCAGAACGACCGCGCAACTGATTGTCGATTCGACGCGATTCGTGACGCTCGGTTCCAATTACATACAATCCGCCTAGTTCCAATACTTTCTGGTGTTCTTTCTCCCAGTCTTTTAAATCAGTTTTTGTTGAAGGTGGAGCACCACCAAGTACAATGTCTACGCCGCGACCGGCCATATTCGTTGCCACCGTCACCGAACCAATCTTACCGGCCTGCGCTACAACCAAACCCTCTTTTTGATGTTGCTTAGCATTTAATACCGAGTGTTTAATATTTTTTGCCTTTAAAAATTTTGAGAGTTTTTCTGATTTTGCGATCGATACCGTTCCCACCAAAACCGGCTGGCCAAGCTGTTGAAGTTCCGAGATCTTCTCGGCGATTGCCTTAAATTTTGCGTCCTCGTTTTTGTAAATTAAGTCTTGTAAGTCGCGACGCGCAGACTGTCTGTTGGTTGGAATACTTACAACTTCCAAATGATAAATTTTTGAAAACTCTTCCGCCTCGGTAACGGCCGTACCGGTCATACCGGAAAGTTTTGTATAAAGTCGGAAATAGTTTTGGAAAGTAATTGTTGCTAGCGTAATCGATTCCTGCTGAACGTTAACGCCTTCTTTAGCTTCTAATGCCTGGTGTAACCCTTCGGAGTAGCGTCGTCCAGCGAGCATTCTACCAGTAAATTCGTCGACAATTACTACCTCGCCGTCTTTTACGACGTAGTCTTTATTTTTTTTGTATAAAACGAATGCTTTAAGTGCGGTGTCGACGTAGTGAACTAAATTTGTATTTTGGGTAGAGTACAAATTGTCGACACCGATTAGAGATTCTAATTTAGCGATACCAGCATCGGTAAGCGAGATCGACCTGGCTTTTTCGTCGACTTTGAAATCTTCTTCGTTTTTTAGTTTCGGGACAATTTTGGCAAACCGCACGTACGCTTCGGCGGCTTCGCTGGAAAAACTCGAGATTATTAACGGCGTGCGCGCCTCGTCGATTAAAATCGAGTCGACTTCGTCGACGATCGCAAAGTGCAATTCTTTTTGAACTAATTGCTCAACTGAATTTGCCATATTGTCGCGCAAGTAATCAAACCCGAGTTCGTTATTGGTGCAGTAAGTAATATCTGCTTGATAGGCGAGTTTACGATCAACTGGTTTAAGATTCTTTAAACGTTCGTCTTCTTCGTCTGAACTAAATTTAGGATCGTAAAGTAGCGAAAACTGCGGACCGATTACGCCCACTTCTAAGCCGAGTAAATGAAATATCGGCGCCATCCAGCCAGCATCTCTGCGAGCAAGGTAATCGTTAACAGTCACTAAATGCACGCCAAGCCCGGTTAGTGCGTTTAAATAGAGCGGCAAGCTAGCAACCAAAGTCTTTCCTTCTCCGGTTTGCATTTCGGCGATTTTACCGTCGTGCAAAACCATTCCTCCGATTAACTGTACATCGAAATGTCTTAGTCCAATTGAGCGTTTAGACGCCTCGCGAACCAGCGCAAACGCCTCAACAATAAAATTTTCCAATAATTCGTTGAGTAATTTTTTTCTAAGTTTTTTCAAATCTTCCGGATCGGCAGCGCGATCAGTCGTTTTTTGAATAATCTGCTCAACTTCGGCTCTAACTTTTTGCTTTAAATTATTTGATTTTTCGGTCAGTTGTTTATCGGTGAGTTTTTCAAGCCCAGCTTCCTCGGCGTTAATTTGCTCAACCTTACCCGAATATTTATTAACTTCTTTAGTGTTTAAGTCGCCAAAAAATTTTGAAAGAATTTTAATCATTTGGTAGGTTTACTTTTCCGTCTGGCGTTTGATTATTTTCAATTAATGCAAGTAAAGTTCGTTCGGTATAAAGCGTTCCATTTAAGGTGTGGGCAAATTCAGTTGCATCAACCTTTTTAACCTTTATACCCAAACTTCTTGATTGATAATCGGTGCAGTTACTGACCGAGTGCGTTTCGCGATGTTTGTTCTGTCCGGGAAACCAAGTTTCGATGTCGTAACGTTTGATCGCTTTCTTTTCGGTGTCGCCGCTACCGATCAACACTACTTGAAACGGTAAATTGAGCGAGCTGACAAACTCTTCCTGCATCGACAATAAGAACTGATGCTCTTTTTCAGAGTCTTCTTTTTTACAGATTGATACCATCTCAACCTTATCAAATTGGTGAACTCTAAACATTCCTTTCGTGTCTTTGCCGTACGAACCCGCTTCTTTACGAAAACACGTTGAAAAGCCAACCAGTCTAATTGGCAAGTCCTCGGCCTTCAAGGTTTTACCTGCGTACAGCCCGACTAGCAAATATTCCGATGTCCCAGATAGATATAAATCCTCGTCGACTTTGAAGGTGTCTTCTTCGCCGTCTGGGAAGAATCCGCCGGCTTCGAGCAAATTCGATTTTGCCATCACTGGCGTAATAACAGGAACAAATCCCTTATTGATCGCGAATTGCTGGGCTTTACTGACAAGTTTTAAGTGTGTTGAAGCCGCCTCGGAAAGTAAGTAACGGAACCTCGCTCCAGTAGTGTTCGCCGCCGCCTCGGTGTTTAACCAACCAAGTTTGGTCATAAGTTGATCGTGAGAGATTCCTTCAACTTGCCGATCTTCACCGATTTTTTTAATTACAGTATTTGCAGTTTCGCCTTCGCCGATCGGAACGTCCTTACTTAATAAATTGGGTATTCTTGAGAGAAATTCTTTGCGCTGTTTTTCAAGATTCGCCAGTTCTTTCTCTTTTGTAGAGATTTGCGCGCTGATATTTTTAATTTTTTCTTGGTTGGTTTGGGCGGTATTAAAATCGGTACTTAAATCTTTTTTTTGTGCGCGAAGTTGATCAGTGAGCGTAATAATTTCTCGCCACTTCTTATCCACACCTAGAAACTGCTCGATATAATCGGTTTTTATAAAGCGATTTTTTAAACTTTCTTGAAAGTCCTGCGGATTTTTACGCAATAATTCGACGTCAATCATGCTGGTAGTGTACCAGATTGAGACCAGTTATTGCCAGCGGTTACTTAACGGCAAGAATTTTGTAGGAAATTGCGCCGTCTGGGGTCTGAACCGAAACTACGTCGCCAACCCTGTGACCAAGTAGCGCTTGTCCAACTGGGGAGTCGATGGAAATTTTGCCGTTGTCGGGATCGGATTCGGTTGAACCAACTAGCTCGAACGAATCTTTGTCGCCATCAACTTCGAAATCGATATACGAACCGATGCCGATAGAATCGGAATTATTACCCTCAACAACTTTAGCGTGTTTTAAGAGCTCTTCTAGCTCTTGAATTCTACCCTCAACAAAAGACTGCTCTTCTTTAGCGGATGTATACTCTGCATTTTCGCTTAAATCCCCGAGCGCTTTTGCAACCTTAATACGATTGACAATTTCAGGACGCTTAACTTCGGTAAGCTCTTTTAGCTCAACTTGTAATTTTTCCAAACCTTCGCCGGTCATAAGAATTTGTTTCTTCATAGTTCTCCTTAAATTGTTACTTTTGTTTGGTTGACTTTTGTTGATCGGTGTTAATTAATAGCTGTTGTGGTATTAAACAAAAGACTAAAGAAATTTTAACAACACCGCCGAAATTGTCAAGAGTAGAAGCACTAGTTGGCAGAAATTTGTAGGAATTAACAAAAAATATAACTAAAAAAGTAGAAAATACAGCAAAGAATCCTCAAATTATTGCTTCGGAAAGTAGTACTATTAACCTAATGACAAAAAATAAACCCACAAGCACCATCAGCGCCAGCGTTTGGGAGCAATGGTTAAACAGACTTGGGGTAATACCGAGTCACGACGGGATAGAATTATTAAGGCAGCAGGAACTACTAGTTCTATTGATTAAGTACGCCCAAGATCCGAATAGACAACTGGCTTTATTTTGTAGCGAGCTCTGCACTTCTGTAAATACGTCCAAATACGCCGCCTATATTCACAAGGACAGCGAACTGATTTTAGTTGAAAATTCCTTTAGTCGTAGCCAAGCCAAAATCCCTCGTAGTAGCGATGTAACTAGCCGAATAAAACGCAGACCAACAGTTACGGTGGAAAGGTTGAAAAACAGCGACACGGTAAAATACATAACGCTAATACCGTTTTTAAAAGATATTACTATTGCGCTCTTTGGAAACGATGCGCCGCAGCGACACGAGCTAAGATTCTTACATTTATTCAATAGAATAGTCCGACTATACGAAGCTAATCAAAAACTTTCGACCTCGCTTGCCAGCGAAACCGAACGTTTTGCCACAATTACACACCACCTAAGCGAGGGTTTGATGATCTTAGACAAGGATTTAAACATAATTACATGGAACCGACCGCTTCAGCGTTTAACGGGATTTACGCCAAAAGAAACCTACGGAAAAAATTACTCAAGCTGTTTTAAGAGTAGCGATAGTAACTGGCTAAAAGAAATAATTAAAGACTACGAATCAGACAAATTGAAAAATGTTTTTTACCGAGACTTAGAGATTAGAACAAAAAACAATCAACCAAAATGGGTTAGTTTTTCCGGTTCACTACTGCGAGACAGTGAAGGAAGAATTACACAAGTAATTATTCTAGTTAGAGATATCTCAAAAAATAAAGAATTAGAGAACAGAAAAAACGAGTTTATTTCAATCGCCACCCACGAGTTAAGAACGCCTATTACAGCTGTAAAGGGCTATTTATCGTTACTTAACAAGGGGGAGCTAACCGAAACTCAAGCCAAATATTTAAAAAATGCTGAGTTTGCCAGCGATCGCTTAGTTAAATTAGCTGAAGATTTACTTCAAGTAATTCACGTTGAGGAAAATCGAATCAGTTTTTCCTTGCGACCGATTAATCTTTGCGAAATTATAAATAGCGCGATTAGTCAGTTAAAAAGTAAAGCCGAAAAAAAGGGGATTTTTATTCGGTATAACGAACCAAACGAGCAGCTTATTATCGCCGCGGACAAGCTTAGATTACTTCAAGTGTTAACAAATCTTATCGACAACGCAATTAAATACAGCGTCAAGGGAGTAATCCAAGTAAATTCGGTTTACGAAAAGCCAGACAAGGCCTCCATTACTATAACGGATCAGGGAATCGGTATGAGCAGTAAAGATATCGCTAATGCTTTCACTAAATTTCATCGCGGTGAAAACGGCAGAAGAACTAGCGAAACCGGCGCCGGTTTGGGACTATTTATTGTGAAAAATTTTGTTGAAAAGCAAGGCGGAACGATTAAAGTAAAAAGTAAAATTAACCAAGGTACCACCTTCCAATTAACCTTCCCTATTATTAAAAGAGTAATTATGGTAAAAGGAGTGAAATGAGCAAGAAAGTATTATTAGTTGAAGACGAACAAATATTAATCGATCTATATCAAGAGGCATTTTCTAACGCCAATTTTCAGCTCCAAGTAGCCCAAAACGGTCACGAAGCGCTAAAACTTGCTAACCACGCACCGGATTTAATTTTGCTCGATATCCTCCTGCCCGGCATAAATGGGTTTGAAGTGTTAAAAAAGTTAAAATCTAGCTCAAGAACCAAAGACATACCCGTAATAGTGCTAACTAATTTGGGTAGCGAAGACACCGATAAAGACAAACGACTAGCCCTATCGCTCGGTGCGATCGATTATTTAGTAAAATCCTATCACACCCCAGACGAGATGGTTGAGATAATCCAAAAAGCACTCGACGATAATTAATCGCTCAAGATTTTTTGAAACATCATTGCGAGTTTCAGTTCCATCGCTTCGTCGAATTTTCGCGGGTCTTTGTTGATTAACTCTTTAATTTTATCGAGACGATAAATTACCGTATTGCGGTGAACCTTTAGCGCTTCAGAAGTATTCGTAAGATTTAGATTGTGCTCCAAAAACGATTCCAGGGTTGTTAACAGTTCAATATCGGTAATAATTGGTGCGACAAGCCCTTCGGCAAGGTGTTTTTTCTGGGCTAAATTAGTTGAGGTTAGCATCGGTAATACCCCGAGCGCTTCGTTACGATAAACCTTATCACTCCCAAAGAGTTTTTTACCGATCTCAAGTGCTTGAATTGCTTCAGAGGCAGAGCTGATTAAATCGATGCTTGAGTGCGACGGCGTTCCCACACCAACGGTTATCTGTTTAATATTTACATTTTTAAGCGAGGCGGTGATTTCGTTAAAACTACTTTTAAGCAAGCTGAAGAATTTATTGAAATCAGCGCTGGATAGGTCTTTTAACACTAAAAAGCGATCGTTACCGATATAACCGATGATATTATCTTGGTTACGGCTAAAGAAACTAACTAAACTTAACTCGATATCGCGTTTCTTGGCAGCGATTAAGTTTTGTTTGTCGTGACCTAAAGAATGTAAGTAATTCTGCCAAAAACCGCTTAATTCTAATACCACCGCTACGCGCTGAACGTCCAATCTATACCCAAGCGCCGCCATCTGTTCGTCTAATTCGCCGTCTTCAAGGGTATTACTTCTAAAAATTAATCTTGTAAGTAATAAATCAACGGTGTCTGGCTTGGGTTTATGCATCGATAAAAACTGCTGTACTATTAGGCCAGCCAAACTCGATATAATTTGAATTGTTTGAATATCTTCTGCCCTTGCTTCTACAATTACAAATCCTAATAACTTACGCTCGTCGTATAACGAAATTGCCCTTAACTGGTCGTTGCCGATCACTTCGTGGGAATCGTGCTCGCGACTAACGGTTTTAGTTTGAAAATTAACTATATTATTAAAGTCGTTTTTCTGAAGAATCGGTTCGCCGTACGGACCGACGATCGCAATCGATTTATTAATTACCCTTTTTATTTGATCGTAAAGCTCTTGCGCTAAATATGGTGGCATAGTTTCTTTTTATATAATCTTACAAATTGTGTCAAATTTCCCTGTCTATATTTACAGTAATTAAGGTAATTAGTTGTAGAAAATTATAAGTTATAACAATTACTGCGGAATTATTGGGGTTATTGGGAGTTTGAAGAAATTTTCAAGCATGTTTTTTGCAACCGGAGCGGCCGCTGTAAAACCAGTGCCTCCACCCTCTACAATCACCGCTACGATAATTTTTGGATTGTCGTACGGGGCAAAAGCAGTAATCCAAGAGTGGGTATTTTTCTTTGAGGCAGAAAACTGGGCGGTACCAGTTTTAGCGGCTACCTCAATTTTAAAATTGCCAAAGGTACGAGTTGCTGAACCGCCCGTAACCACCCGACGCATCCCCTCTCTTACGACTTGGGTAAAATGCTTTGATACGACATTTGAGTTTATGATCTCTGGTTTATATTCAGAAATCTTCCCAGACGATGAGACGTATTTTCTTAAAAAGTGCGGTTTATAGATATTACCCCCGTTTGCAAACGATGAAGTGCTTACCGCTAATTGTAGCGGCGTTAAGAGTAACCCGCCCTGACCAATCGATGTATTATACGTATCGCCTACGTACCAAGATTCGTTAAATACTCTCTTCTTCCATTCTGGGGTAGGAATGTTTCCCTTCGCTTCACCGGTTAAATCAACACCAGTTATTTTGCCCAAGCCGAAGTTTTGTAAGTAATCGGTTAATTTTCGGGCCCCAAGTCCTTTAATATCCCCGTATCCGCCACCAAGGGTGTAAAAGAAAATATTATTACTTTCTGCGATCGCCTGTCTTACATCCACAACGCCGTGTCGTTTCCAGTCCGAGAACGTCCACGGGCCAACCGAGATCTTTCCCGCAGAAGTGTCTACTCGGGTTGTTTCTGTGATAACTTTTTCTTCAAGCGCTGCAGCCGCGACAAACGGTTTTATCGTTGACCCAGACGGGTACTGCCCCGAAATCGCTCGATTAACTAACGGCGCAAGCGGATCGGTTAACACTTTTTGTAAATTCTTTGAACGATTATTTGGCGAAAATAAGTTAATATCGTAATAAGGAAAACTTACCATTGCCAGTACCTCGCCGTTACTTGGGTCAAGTGCGACTGCGGCGCCGCTTGTTGCTTCCATTTTTTTTATCGCCTCTGCTAACGCCAAAGCGGTTTGGCGTTGCAACGAGGAGTCAAGCGAAAGATAAATTGATTCACCGGGAATTGCCGGAACATTGCCAACCGAACGTAATGCTCTACCGAACGAATCAATTTCTATTGTTTCAATACCGGTTTTACCTCTTAATATTTGGTCGTAAATCTTTTCAATACCGTATTTACCGATATAACCCGTTGAAAGTAGCGAGTTGTCTTCGTCCTTCTCTTCTTTTGTAACTTTACCGATATAGCCGGTGATGTGTCCCAAACTTGGCAAATCACTATACAGACGAATTGGGGATTTTTCTAAACTAACGCCGCTAAAATTATTTAATTTAAGTTCGAGCGCCATAGACTTTTCACGATCTATCCCTTCGGCAACAACTGTTTCGCTATGTTTATTCTTACGTGCCTCGTTAACGGTATTGATTAATTCCTGATGCGAAACATTAATAATTTTAGAGAGTTTAAGTAATAGCTCGTTTCTAGCTCCTTCGTCTTTTGGCAACTCTTGGGGTTGAACGATTACTGAATAGCTTGGAGTATTTTTGACTAACGACTGTCCGCTTGAGTCGTAAATTAAACCACGAGGCGGGACGATTTTAACTGCTTTGAGCCGATTGTTCTCTGATTTTGCTTGATACTCTTGTCCGTGAGTAATTTGCAGGGTTAATAATCTGCTGATCAGTACTAAGGCAAAGATAACGCTTAAAGTTTTTAGGGGGATATGTCTCTCTTTATGCGGCTTAATGTCTGAAAAATGCTCTTCTGAAAAGCTTGGCTCAACCCATTCAACTTCTAATTGGTCAATTTTTTTATTCAATTTAATCGGTATATACGGATCGAAAATACCCGTTTCCGAGTTGTTGATTCGCTTTGAGAACTTTTTAAAAAAATTAAACATTAGATTCTATTTCCCGCCCATCTTTGGAAGAATTTAAACCTTACGGCCAAGAAATAATATATTAAAAATCCAACGACGGAACTGTATAAACTACTAAAACCTAGAGTATAAAAATTAACATTACCAATAACTATCTGATCCAATAAAACTGCGATAACGCAACTAAGAAGAATCGAAATAAAGGAGTGAAGTAACGATGACACTGAAAGGTATTTGCCCTTCAAGAAAAATATTATTCCCACCACCAGCAGTAGTTTTATTAAATTAACCCCAAAAAAGCCGAAACCGATAATATCTAATAACGCCCCCATAGTAACCGCCCAAAAAATACCTGTCCTAAAATTATATAGCCAAGAGATCAACCACGTTGTAATAACTGCGAGCTCAATACTAATCCCACTAAGCGCAAAATTCGATCCGATAAATCCAAAAAGAATAATTGTTTCTAAAAGTGCCAGGATAATTAATACGAAATAGCGCATTATTTAACTATAAAAACATATGTTATTGAACTAATATTTATTGGGGTGCTAATCCTTAAGGTGATAAAAATTTCTTCTTCTCTGTGAATAATATCTATTACTTCGCCGATCGCTATCCCTTCCGGATAAAGCCCCTCAAGTGATGACGTTACAACTAACTCGCCTTTTGCAACTTTAGTATCAACAGGGATATTATCAACTACCAAACCACGTATTCCCCCCTTTAATAGTCCCGTAGTCTGACTATTTGTTAACCTAACGGGGGTTATAACGTTTCGATTAGTAAGTAGCCAAACTTCAGCCGTTTTTACTGAGACATTTTTTACTTTACCGATTAAAAACCCTTGTGAAATTACCGCCTGACCTTCTTTAATACCGTCTTCGCTACCTAAACCTATCGTAATTGCTTGATACGCACCGCTTGGTGAGAAATTTACAATCTTTGCTGGCACTAAGTTTATCTCCGGCCTAGATTGGCTAAACTTCAGATCTTCTCTTAATCGGATGTTTTCCTGTAAAACAGTTTGAAGCTCTGCAATTCTAGCGTTAGTAAATAATAACTGTTCTCGTAATTCAGAATTTTCTTTAACGATCGTGTCGATATTACTGATAGTTTTTATATTACTTTTAACTGATTGAAATGAGCTGTTAATTATTCGAGCAGGCGTGCTGATTACAATTCTTATCTTGTCTCTAAAAGTAGAAAAAAATGGTAATTGGATTAATATAATTGCCAATATCACCAGTACTATAATTATTAATCGTGTATTCTTTCGTCTCATCCCCTAAGCGCACTACTTAACAATACCGATTCAAGCGTTTCCAAATCTTCCAGCACCACCCCAGTACCTCTGGCAACGCAGGTAAGCGGATCGTCGGCGATAAAAACTTTTGTCTGGGTTGATTGCGAGATTAATAAATCCAGATGTCTTAATAGGGCACCGCCGCCAGCCAAAACAATTCCCCGCTCCATAATATCAGCGACCAATTCCGGTGGTGTTTCTTCCAGGGTTACTTTTACCGCCTCGACGATAGTGTTAATCGATTTTCCAAGTGCCCGACGAACTTGTTCGTCGTTGACTATCACTTCTCTTGGTAAACCGGTTACTAAATCTCTTCCGCGCATCGGCCGTTCGATTTTATCTTTCATAGGGAAGGCGGAACCGACTTCGATTTTTATTTTTTCAGCGGTACGTTCTCCGAGCAACATATTAAAATTATCGCGAGCGAAATTAATAATGTCTTCGTTCATCTCGTCGCCTGCAATTCTGATCGATCGCGATGCAACTATCCCGCCCATCGAGATTACTGCCACCTCCGTTGTGCCACCGCCGATATCTACTATCATACTACCGGTCGCTTCTTGAATCGGTAGTCTGGCTCCGATCGCCGCCGCAACCGGTTCTTCGATTAAAAACGCCTGACGCGCGCCGGCGTTGATTGTTGCTTCCTCTGCCGCACGACGCTCAACTTCAGTAACGCCGTAGGGAATCCCAACTAATACTCTTGGTCTTGGTAAAAAAGAAAAACGTTCTTTATGAACTCGATCAATAAAATGTCGGAGCATCTGCTCTGTAATCTCAAAGTCGGAAACCACTCCGTCAACTAACGGACGTTTAGCAACAATATGCCCCGGGGTTTTACCAACCATTATCTGTGCCTCTTGGCCGATTGCCAGCACTTGTCGGGTTCTTTGGTTAATTGCTACTACGGACGGTTCGTTAATAACTACACCCCTGCCGCGAGCGTAAACTAACGTATTGGCGGTCCCTAAATCTATTCCAATATCTTGTGAAAACGCACCAAAAAACCTGTTTAGCATCGTGTTTGTATTCTAGAAGTAATATTGGTTGCGGTCAATTCTAAAGACTTTTTAGTTTTTCCTTATGCTCACTTAGGGTTTTTGAGAAATAGATATTACCGTTTGCGTGAAAGAAAAAATAATAGTTGTGTTTTGCTGGATTAATCGCCGCTTCGATACTTTTAACGCTAGGGTTGGCGATCGGCGTTGGCGGTAAGCCGTCGTTTAAATAAGTATTATACGGTGATATTACTGATCGGTACTCTGCTAATGTTACCGCCTGCCAGTTTCCCTTGGCGTACTGAATCGTTGGATCGGCCTCAAGTCGCATACCTATTTTAAGTCTGTTAGTGTACACTCCAGCAATATCTGCTCGTTCGCTGTCGCTCGCCGCTTCGCGCTCGATAATTGACGCTAAAATTACTTGATCGCTCGTTGGGTTTAAGGATTTCGTTTTAGTTACAAACGTATCGCGCAGTAACTTAATGAACTCATCGGGCGTAATAATTAATAAAATTTCGTAAGTGTCTGGATACAGATACCCTTCGTATTTTTCAGCTTTTTTAGTAAACCCGATAAATTGGCTTAGCCCCTTTTCGTTCACCATATACTCTTCAATATCCTTTGCGCGCCATCCTTCAAGTAGAGTAACTTTTATTACGCTACTTTTTCCTTTAGCGATCGTGTTCAAAATACTCGAAACATTTTCGGATGAATCGATTACATAAACACCCGGCACTAAAATAGAGCCAGAAATTTGCTTATATACCCTAAAGGCAAACGCACTTTTTATTAAACCTTTTTGTTGTAATTTACTGGCAATTACAGCCGTACTATCACCTTCCTTAACTTCAAAGGCCTTAGAGACAGATTTGGTTGTCGCGCTCTGTAAGAGTGTATAAAAATAAACAATAAAAATAGTTGTAATTAGAAAAAATACGATAAAAATACGAACAAAAATCTTTCTACCTTGCATCCTCTAGGTATTGTTCCAAAATTAACTCTGCCGCTAGCTGATGAACCCGTTGTTTTCGTTCTTGCGGATCGATCCCTTGCGATTCTAACATTTCATCGGCCATGAAACTTGTTAAGGTTTCGTCGACGAAATAAATATCGATTTTTAACTGTGATTTCAATTTTTCAGCAAATTTTTCAATTTTTGCAGATTCCTCGGTATGATGTCCTTGTTCGTTCACTGGTAAACCAACAACGATTGCTTGCGCCTCTTCCTCCCGTAATATTTTAGAAATTTCTTGCTCTGCGTAATTATAACCGCTTGAGCTGTAGAAGTTATCGTCTTTTGGCGCAATTATCGTAGTTAACTCGTTTCCAATCGTTTCACCCACTGCTACACCAATTTTCTTACTACCAACGTCAAGTCCTAATAATCTCATTTGAATACCGGCTCAATTTTAATCGCCCAACTAAACATCGGTGAACGTTTGAACCACCAACTCGGACTGATATCAACTTTTACGTCAGTTGCCGAATAACTGTCTTTTAATATTTGCGAAATTTGATCTGAAGTTTTGTTGGTAATTGCTTTTGCCATTTTGTCTTTTTCAATTCTTATCGTTAAATTGCCCGAGGCCTGCAACTCTAATTTAACCGATTTTTTTGCCGGATCGTTGGTGGATTTTATATTCTCAAAAGTCTTATCGTTTAAAACCAGCTCTTCGTTTTGCTTAATGTCTTTTGAAAGCGCTGTAACAACTTTTTGTTTTAACGTTTCTTGATCAAACGCTATTACTGAAGCTGTCACTTCATATGTCGCGGTCGCTTCATCTGTTTGATCGCCAACTTTTTTATCGACCGATTCTTTTATGACCTGATAACTAACCGCGCTGTTAATAAATTGTTTATTTTCAGCTTTAGTTTTTAACTCCACGAGAATTTCGGTATTGGTTTTTTCTTTCAGTTCTTTTTGGACGTTGTCGATATCGCTTTGCGATAATACCGTTACTTGTTTAGTTAAACCGCCCTTAAAGGAAGTAGTGCTTTGGGCGGTAACGCCGCTAAGTGCTCCGGTAATATTAAAAGTACTCGTTGAAATGTTATAGGATTCACCCGGCTCAATGGCCGTTACGCCTACTGTTTTGGACTGATAGATTGGTTGACCGTTATTTGGATCATACGTAACTCGACCGATTGTAACGGCATTATTTAGAGTAAAAACTTTGCCGGTTTTAGTGTCGGTTACTTTGGTTAGTGCACTAAACGATTGGTCTTTACCGACACCGGAGCCGTCTTTATATTTATTCGTTATCGTTATACTGCCAGTGGCTTTAGTGCCGATGTCTTTTTTGCCCGTAGCTTTGATGGTCTTTGTAGCCGATTTACTGGCCGATAAATTAACTCCTTCAATATCGTTTTCTCCTACAACCCCTTCAGTTAATACATTTAAGGCGACTTTAGTATCAACTTTTGTTGAAGGAAAAGTAGCCGAAATATATGCTTTAGGTAGAAAAACAAACAGCGCTATAAAAGCGATAAAAAGTATAAGTATTGCGCCGATTAACGATCGCCAAGGTAAATTAAATTCGGTTCGAGTACTAAATCCAGCTCCGCTAATTGCTGGTAATTCGTCTGCTGGACTCTTTTCAATCGGGGTAGCGATTTTGATCGGTGGAAATTCTGGAATTAGCGTTGCTTTCTTATTAATTACGCTCTCCTCCTCCCCTTCTTCTTCATCATCATCGTTTTTTTGCTCTTGGGGAGCAGTGGTTTCGCTTATTACTTCATCGTTTTTTTCGACTGTTTCACTGGGGTTATACTGATGAATTTTTGTGCCATCGGGTAAAACTTCGCTTTCTATTTTTTCTTCTAAACGCTCGCTTCGCCCAATGTCGCTAATTCCAACCGATGAAATATTTGAATACGATTTTATACCAACTTGCTCGGCTAATTTCTGACCAACTTTACTAGTAGTTATAATTACGATTTCTTTATCAAGCCGTGTCGCCTCTTTTTTGAGTAATTTAAGATTAATTAAACTTTGAAAAATGTTGCTATTTTTTGGGGCAACCAGGGCAAGTTTCTGATCGGAAAGAGCAGTAATTTTTTCAACCACCGACGTAATCTCGTCGTCTGGTGCAAGATAAATTGGTTTCATTATTTCTTTATTCCTTCGATCGCTTTACGCATAACTGTTTCTAGGATACCCGAATTACCCAATAAGTCTAAGGCCACATTTGCAAGCGCAAGCGGTGTAACCTCGTCTATATTTTTAAGCATACCGGTTTCGTCGCGCATTGAAGCGACATCGCTGGGCTTAATAAATTGAACTTCTGGGGTTTTGGCAAACGGTAATTCTTTTGCCCACTCGCTCGTTCTTAATATTTGCATTATTTCTGGTAGGTTACTACCGCCGCCGCAAAGTAGTATTTTTGATGGCAATAAATCTGTTGCGCCGAAATCTTCTAAAGAAATTTGTAGCGCCGAGAGCCAAACCTTTGTATCTGATGCTAAAGCGTGTTTAACCAGTTGGGCTTTCTCTGCTTCAAGCGTTCCGGCTGAGTAAGATAATTTGGATTTTTCGGCTTCGGCAAAAGACTCGCCTAGAGCAAGTGAAATTCTTTTCGTAAATGCCCGACCGCCAAGAGCGAACATTTTCGTTCCTTCAACCCCACCGTTACGCACAACCGCCACGTCTGTGGTGCCGCCGCCAATATCAATAAATATCGCCGCAAAATCTGTTGACTCTTCGTTTAAACAACGCGCCACCGCGTACGGCTCGGCAGTAACGGCGATTAACTCTAAACCCAGTTCGCGAACAACGGTTTCGATCGCGCCCAGCTGAACGATCGGCGCAAAAGAATTGTATACACCAACCGATAATTCTTTACCCTGATAACTTAGGGGGTTTGAAACTTTATAGCCGTCGATTGTAACAGACACAATCGCCGCGTTAACCAATTCAACGTCAATTAATTCTTGCCCTGTTTCAGCGGCAAGTTCGGCGCGAGCGCGCTTGAAAGATTCGGCCTGAACTTTATTGACGATATCTTGTAATTCTGTGATTTGAATTTGAGTTGTTGGGGCACTACGAGTAACTTTAATTGAGTTGGTGGTACCTTTTACAAGCTCACCGGCGATACCAACGATCACCTTTGTCGGTAAAAATTTTGATTGTTGCAGTGCTTGTTCGATCGCTGTTTCGCAGTTTTGGGCGACGCCGTGAATATCGGTTACGCCACCGCCAGCCATATCGCTTAAACGCTGTCTGGCTCGACCAACGCCGCGAACGTAGCCAACGCCTCCAATAACTTCAAAAATTAACGCTTTTACAAATTCGGTACCGATATCGAGTGAGATAGCCCAATTACTGGAACGTTTTTTCCCTCCAAAAAGTTTCATTGTCCTTTAAAAGATAGCAGTTAAATCAGGTTTAAACAATGTTAATTATATAATTTTGCTTTTATTCTACGTACACCCTGACTGGACGCCTCTTCCTTCAGGATTTCGAACCGGCCTAACTGGCCGGTTCTGTCTACATGCGGTCCGCCGCAAAGTTCCAGCGAAAAATCACCGATCGAGTATACCGAAACTACGTCGCCGTATTTTGCGCCGAATTCGGCTTGCGCACCAAGCGAGAGCGCTTCTTCTTTAGGCATTTCTTTGTGCTCTACCGGTAAATCTTCCTTAATTTTTTGGTTAACAATTTCTTCGATTTCTTTTAGTTCTTCCTCGGTAAGTTTTCGATCGAAATTAAAATCGATTCGCAGTCGCTCGCTACTA
The DNA here is from genome assembly GCA_016213365.1 of Candidatus Berkelbacteria bacterium. Taxonomy (GTDB): domain Bacteria; phylum Patescibacteriota; class UBA1384; order 2-12-FULL-50-11; family 2-12-FULL-50-11; genus JACRAP01. Next base: position 7,920 of record JACRAP010000016.1, on the reverse strand, counting down.
ACGTTTGATCCTTTTTGGACAACATTTTTTCCCAATACTTGCCGTAAGGCCGCAAGTAGTAGGTGATGAGCGGTATGATGTTTAATCGTTTGCTCGCTATGATCAACCAAGCCGCCTTTAAACTGACCTTCCATTCCTGATCTGGAAATTTTTTGGTGCTCTAAAAATAAATTACTAAAATATTCGTTATCGACTGTGTAGCTAAGCGAACTTAAGTGCTCGATCACTAATTCTTTTGGAAAACCAAACGATTCGTACATATAAAAGGCAAGTTTAGTTATTTCTTCGCTACTAGGGCTGACGTTTTGTTGTAACCATTTTTCTAAATAATGCTTGGCTTTAATAATATTTTTCTCGAACTGGGCTTTTTCGTTAAAAATCACATCCAGCGTCTCTTCGTCGTCGCATATTTGGTAAAAATCACGATAATAAGCAGACATATGTTTGATCGCGTCGTCCCAAGCAAAACTAACCGACAGTTGATCGACTAAGAAAACCGCTTTACGAATTAAACGTCGTAAAATATACTCTCGGCCTTTGTTGCCAGGTAGTATACCAGCACTCACAATGAAAATAATCGCCCGTAAGTGATCGATAATTATCCGACTTTGGCGCGGCATCGTCGGATCGGTGTAGTGCACCCAAGTTGCAAACGGCTCGATCTCCCAAACCGATTTTTTGCCTTGTAGTGTTGCGGCTAAGCGTTCCAAACCGGAGCCGGTATCGAGGCCTTGTTGAGTTAACGCTACATATTCTCCCGCCTCCGTTGAACCGGCTATTCCTGCAGTTTCAGCTGTAGTAACCTTTTTATAATACTGATTAAAAACTAAATTCCATACCTCTACGCCGTCAATATATATTTCGGTGGTCGGACCGCACGGACCTTCCTCGCCAGTTGGCCCCCAAAAATTGTCTTCCTTACCTGCCTTTTTAACTTCAACCCCTAATTCTCTCCAAATTTTTTCAGACTCTTCGTCGTCACTTACTCCCCAGCCATCATCTTTAAATACTGTCGCGTATACCCTACTTGCCGGTACGCCCAAAGTGTTATTAATAAACTCCCACGCCTCAGTTATGGCGATTTTTTTCATTTCAAACGAATCTTTCTCGCCAAAGCGAAAATTGCCCAGCATCTCAAAACTGGTTAAGTGCGTGTCGTCTCCAACTTCAGAAATGTCGCTGGTTCTAATAACCGGCTGAACCGTTGTCAGTTTCGGCGACGGCGATAAATCTGGACTAGAATAAAAGTCTTTAAATTGTTGCATTCCCGCCGTTGTAAATAATACCGAAGCGTCGTTTTGAGGTATTAAAGAAGACGGCCCGACCTTTTGGTAGCCCTTTTGCTCAAAAAATTCTAAAAATCTCCTTCGTAACTCTATAATTTCCATAATTACTGCCCTGGAATAAATATCTTCCAAAAATTGAAAATATTAATCGGTTCTTCTGTTGCGGCCGTTTCGGGCGCATCGTCATTAGATAATAACCCCTGCCAAAAGTCAATAATCGAAATGCTTCCAACTACTGAAGTTTCGGTTTTAGGAAAAACGTCGAACGGCTCGTTTGGATTGATCGGCTCGCCGCCGTACTTGGGATCGCGCCACCAATCGCCGTAGATGCTTTTGTAAGCTCTTTGTAGACGCATAACCTTATCGGCGTAGCCAACAGTACCACTTACGGGTGTGCCAGCTAGGTACGCATTTACCGCCCCGCCGCCGCCGTTATAGGCAATTAAGCCCAGCTTAACGTTTCCGCCGTAATCTTTAATTCGAGTACAGATATAATAAGCACCAAATCTAATAGAAAGATCTGAATCTCTAGTTAAATCACTTGGCGTAAACGGCGAAATACCAAGCCGACCGGCTACGGCAACAGCAGTTGAGGGGATAAATTGCGTCATTCCAATTGCCCCAGCGTAAGAAGCAGCGCCCTCGCGCCAACCGCTCTCGGCCATAATTAAACCAGACAACAAGTGTGCCGAATCACTAATTCCGGTGCAGTATTCTTTGGTCCATTTAGCGATCGAACCTTTATATTTCTCTGGCAGGGGATAGGCAACGCTAGCAAAAAGTCCTGGTCCTAAAAGAAAAACCAGAATTCCAATAGTTACCAAGACAAGCAAACTGAAAATTACTATTCTTTTACCTCGGTTCATCCTATTAGAAGTGTATCAGAGGAATATTAAGAATGTCGAGCTTTGCTTAGTTTTTCAAGCTCTTCTCTGGTTACCGTACGATCGTCCCACTGGATTTTTTTGCCACCTATTACCAGTGATTGTTCAGCGCCTTTGCCGGTAATTAAAACTATATCGCCTGATTTTGCTAAACTTAATGCTTTATTGATACCAGAACGTCGATCTTCGATCGTAAATATGTCTTTATCTCTAACTTTGCCGAATTTTTCTGCTGAAACTGCGATATCTTCAATTATTTGTTGTGCCTTATCGTCGTACGGATCGACGTTGGAAACAATTACAACATCCGCGTTTTTAGCAGCGATCTCGCCCATAATCGGTCGCTTACTTTTGTCCCTGCCACCGCCTTCGGCGCCAAGTAATAAAATAATTTTTGAATTTGGTTTTTTTAAGTTTTTTGCAACTTCAAGTACGTTTGTTAAACTTACTTTCTCGTGCGCGTAATCAACAATTACCGAAAAATCTCGATCGTTATCAATAAACTCCATTCGTCCCGGAATCTTAGTAAGTTCTTTTAAGCCATTCTCAATTTGTTTATCCTTTGCGTTAAATAATCGTGCAATAATAATCGCCGGAAGGGCGTTATATACATTAAATTTACCGAGTATTTTGATTTTGAATTTACTATCACCAACCTCAAAAGCAACTTCATCTTTTGTTTCGTTTATATTTTTAGCAACAACATCCGCAGTAGATTCGCTAAGGGAAAAAGTGATTTTTTTATCGGAAGAAAATTTTAAATAGTATTTTGCGTGCTCGTCGTCGGCGTTGGCGACGATAACTTTCTCAACTAATTTTCCATCGATAATTTTTCGGTGTTTTGAAAGGGCGCTAAACATTTTAGCTTTCGTTTGTTTATACTTTTCAAAACTTCCGCCGTGCGAATCTAAATGCTCCGGCGTTAAATTTGTAAATACAGCGATATCGTAATAAATACCGATATGACGGAATTGTTTTATTCCCTCGGATGTTGTTTCAACGATACAAAATTTACAGCCCTCGTTAAGCATTTGCTTCATTAGTTTTTGGATTGTAAAACGCCCTGGCATCGTCATATGGTATTTGTTCAGTACTTCTTTGTGGCCGATTCTGATATTGGCGGTGCTGATTATTCCAACTTTATTGCCAGCGCTAGTTAAGCACGACCAGATAAAGTTAATGGTTGAGGTTTTGCCTTTGGTGCCGGTTACACCGATTACGATCATTTTTTTTGAGGGGAACCGATAGTAAAATGCGGCAAGTAAAGCTGTTAAATAATGATAAAACAATATTAATTGCTTGGGGATGAGTTTTTTCATAACCATAGGCATTGTATTGATTTAATAGAGTAGATGTAAATAGTGCAAGGATTAGTACGCGAGTTCGGATTTCTCGTTAATTAGTGCGCGAATTCGGATTTCTCGTCCATACGGACTCGACTTCTCGTTTGCCTGTGGCAAACTCGCAGTTGAACCAGTTGCCTATCGGCAATCGGTTCAACTTATTTCAGGCACTAATTTAGACCCCAATTTGGGGTCTAAATTAGTGCGCGAGAGAGGACTTGAACCTCCACGGGATTGCTCCCACAGCCACCTCAAGGCTGCGTGTATACCAGTTTCACCACTCGCGCATAAATTTATCTTACTAGCTCTTCACCTTGTGTTTACACTGAGCGAACGCAGTGAGTCGAAGTGCCGGAAGTGGGAGTTGAACCCACACGAGCTTGCGCTCACTGACACCTGAAGCCAGCGTGTCTACCGTTTCACCATCCCGGCGACTCTGTTAATTTTACCACGATCTTACTTAACAGACCACTCACTTAGCGCGTACCAATGGTCGATCGGCGACACCGCAACTGTTGGTGGAACAAATCTAATGGCGTCCGATACGGCAAATATTTCCTTACTGCGATCCAAAATTTTCAAAACCCCCAAACCACCGAGTTGTTTATGTAATTCGTCAATTTGAGCGTAGCGACTAATAACGTTATAAGTATTTCTAATTTTTTCAATTCTGATATTAATATCGGTGTTATTTATGCCAGAAAAATTGTTACCGGGCGGAAGTACTTGCGAGGAATGCCATAGATAATACGGATCCAGCTCGTAGCCATAACTAATCCCAGTTATCATTGCCTCGAAATTTCGCGAAGGAGCGATACTGGTTTGAATATCTTCAATACTTTGTTTATTTAGTTTTACGTTTACCCCCGCTTTGGCCCAGTCTTTTATCAACTGTTCGGCTAATTCAATTTGGTTAACTTGATCGGTAACGGTTAAGGTAAACGGAATTTTTTTAGAAAAGCTATTAGTGAATGCTTGGCGGCGATAATCCAAGCTCTTAAACGGCGCTTTATTAACGTTAAATACTAGGGCGTAATACTGCGGTAGTGCGATCTCTTTTTTTATGAAATTTGGCGGATAATTTAATTCCAAGTTATTACTGGTGCCGTCAACTTTTTTTCGATCAATCGCAAGCTGAAGCTCTTCTTTGGACTGATAGTTGTGAATAATTATTTTATTAATAAATGCGCCGAGCGCCCCAGAGCGATTATTTCTGGTTAAAATTGTAGTTGAGTCGGTGGTTTTATTTAATTTGTACGCGCCGTAGTCGAATAGCGGTTGAGCGAGAATTAAGGGAATATTTGGGCTTGGGTCGGTTGAGTTTAATATTAGCGTCGAGTCTTTAACCTCCGATTCGATCTGCCCAAACACTTCGTAATTAGCATCGATGTCGGTTTTAATTTCCTGGACGTCTACCTCACTCTTTAATTTGAACGTGTATTGGGTTTTGTTTTGATTGACGTTCCAAGACTCAACTAAAACATTCTCCAGTTCACCATCTCGATTAAACTTAAATAAGCCGACTTTAGTTATTCGAGCGGCGATGGTTTCTACGTCGGTTGAGCTACCGACAATTCCTTCGATATAAGTGCCACCAACGGACGGATTATTGCTTTCACTGGTTGAAAACTCGCGTAGCCAAAAAGTACCGCTAATTACAATTACTACCGAGAGTAGCGCTAGTAATCCTTTTTCGTGCTTATTAATCCCACGTGCAAATTGTCGCAAAAAACTAGAAAATGACATTTAAACAAATAATTGGGCGATCGAAACAACCAAAAATACTGCCACAAATAAAATTGTGGATTTAAAAAGCAACGACTCTATTCCCCTACGACTGCGATAAGACATATCTTCGCCGCCAAAGGCACCACCAATACCAGTACCTCTGTGCTGAAGCAGGATAGAAATAATAATTAATACTGCCGATACAACCTGGCTAACTTGTAATATGGCTGTCATGTAGCAAAAATTCTACCTCTTTTAGGGAATTTGGTCAATTTTATCGAGGCCACGACCGGAGTTGAACCGGTCTACGCGGTTTTGCAGACCGCTACCTAGCCGCTCGGTCACGTGGCCACTGTTATATTCTACCTGTAAAAGTAATAAAAAACGAGGGTCTTGACCTTGCTTTTTTCCGGGTTTAAGGTAATATTAGCGCTTGGTCGATGAGGGCAGTGTCTCATTGGCAAGGAGGAAACCTTGATTGTACAGGGAGTTGTGGAGGGAAGATTGCCGGTTCCGGGTGTTGAGAAACTACACTGGGAGCTTTCTCAGAAAATTGCAGATCTTGAGATCGACGGAATTACCACCTTAATGAATAGGGACGGAATCTCTGTCTTTGTTCGAATTCCAGAGGAGTTGAAGGATCTTGATGCGCGAAATAAGCCATCAAGACTAACGATCATTTTGGGATATAAAGATGGTAAGTGGGGCGTGAAACGGGACGCAAAAGTCTCTGATCGCCACATGCGGTTTCGATCGCACTACACCGGCATCGATCGGCTCGTACGCGTTTTAGCAGACCACCAAATCTGCACTAATCTCCGTCTCATGTTGGGGGACGCTTAGGGAAATACCCTAGCGTCCCATTTTTTTTGAGCGGCGAACCGGGTTCGAACCGGCGACCTCTTCCTTGGCAAGGAAGCGTTCTACCACTGAACTACCGCCGCAAAACAAACTATATTTTATCTTTAACTCTATCTTGTGTAAAGAATAAAATTAACATAATATTGCCTTGAAATGGCACAGATATTAAACAAAAAACAACTTAAAAACGAGCTGTTGCAAGGCAGGGCATCTATTTCATTTACCGAATCCCCTAAAAAGTCCGAAACAAAATCCGAGCAACCACAAACTATCAAAACGCAACAACACGTCGGTAAGGAATTAAAATCAACGGTAATGCACATCGCCGTAATTGCATTATTATTTGTGCTAGCTATAACAATCGACAGCCGTTTTCCATATTTAGAACAATTTGGTGATAAAATTTATAACTACCTACGCCTTGGCTAATCGATAAATCTGTATTGGAGCGCTTCTGAAATCTCTTTAATCGTAATCTGCTGGCAATTATTCAAATCGGCGATCGTTCGAGCAGTTTTAATAATTTTACTGTAAGTTCTACCAGTTAAAACGATTTTCTCGCTCGCTTTTTCGATAAATTTTTGCGCATTATCGTCTAGTCGACAGAGTTTTTTAATTTCGCTGGCTGACAGATGCGCATTCAACTTACCGTTATTTCTTTTAAGCTGTCGCTCTCTGGCTTTAATAATTAACGCTTTAATTTCGCTTAAATTATTCTCTCGAGCTTCAACGCCTAATTCGGCAATTTTTAACGCGTTAACCCTAACGCATAAATCTATTCGATCCAGCAGTGGGCCACTAATTCTCTTTGAATACAAATTAATTTGATTTATTGTACAAACGCACTCTTTTTGATCGCTTCCCAGCCACCCACACGGACAGGGGTTCATCGTTGCAACCAATATAAAATTACACGGGTACTGGGAATTTACTGCCATTCGCGAGACGTTAACCGTCCCGTCTTCTAGCGGCTGACGTAGCGTTTCCAAAACTTGCCGAGAAAATTCCGGAAGTTCGTCTAAAAGTAAAACCCCTCGGTGTGCTAGTGATATTTCGCCAGGTTTTGCTTGCGCCCCACCGCCAATAATAGACGCATAACTGGCGGTATGATGCGGTGATCGAAACGGGGGAGCGGTGTTAATGGTAATTGATTGTTTTAGTAGCGAGCTTATGCTGTGAATTTTTACAACTTCAATTAATTCAGCTTCCGTTAATTGTGGCAACAGCGCCCTTAACCCCTTTGCAATTAACGACTTTCCGGCACCCGGCGGACCGCTTAAAAGTAAATTGTGCCCTCCAGTTGCCGCGATTACCGCCGAACGTTTCGCTAATTGTTGTGATTTTATTTGCAACCAATCTTCGTCGTAGTTTTCTTGTTCGTATTTTCGCTCGATTAACGACGGACTTATTGATTCAGCTTCTATATATTCCATTACTTCGCTAAAGTTTTTTAACGCATATATATTAACTCCACTAATTAACGACGCCTCCGCTAAATTATTTTTTGGAATTACAATTTCTGTTATGCCGTTACTTTTTGCCCAGTCAACCATTACTAACACCCCCGGTACCGGCTGTAATTCGCCGTCGAGCGATAAGCCGCCGATAAAAACTGTTTTACTGGCACGATCTGTTAGTTTCAACTGTTCGTTGGAGGTAAGGATTGCCAGTGCGATCGGCAGATCAAAGTGAATGCCAGTTTTTTTAATATTAGACGGCGATAAGTTTACGGTAATTCTACTTAACGGAAAATTAAAGTTGTTGAACTTTAACGCCGAGCGGATTCGCTCCCGACTTTCTTCAACCGATTTATCCGCA
>JACRAP010000014.1 GCA_016213365.1 Candidatus Berkelbacteria bacterium | reverse complement strand
CGAAATGTTAATTCGCGAAGAGTTTAAAAAAGTTCTAATTTTTGGCAGAACCAAACACGGCGTTGAAAAACTCTGCGACACCTTGATTGAACGCGGTTTTAGCGCAGTTTCTATTCACGGTAAGAAAAATCAAAGCCAACGAATTCGAGCATTAAACGAATTTAAAAACAATCAAACTCAAATTTTAGTTGCGACTGACGTTGCCGCAAGAGGTCTTGATATTCCAGACGTTTCTCACGTTATTAACTTTGAAGCGCCGGAAAATTACGCCGACTATATTCACCGTATCGGCCGAACTGGTCGCGCTAACAAAAAAGGAAAAGCATATACCTTTGTTGGGAGTAGATACTAAACAATGATTCGAAACGTCGCCATAATCTTCTGCTTAGACGCAGAAGTAACAGCAAAATAAAATGAGTATACGTAATATTGCTGTTATTGCTCACGTTGATCACGGCAAAACCACCCTTGTTGATGGCTTATTAAAGCAATCCAACACTTTTCGCGATAACGAAGCGGCGATGGATCAAGTTTTAATTATGGACTCTAACGATCAAGAGCGTGAACGCGGCATTACCATTTTGGCAAAAAATACCGCCGTTACTTACAAGGGCGTTAAAATAAATATTATCGACACTCCCGGCCACGCCGATTTTGGCGGCGAAGTGGAGCGAACGTTAACCATGACTGACGGCGCGCTTCTAATTATTGATGCCAAAGAAGGTCCGATGCCACAAACAAAATTTGTGCTTAAAAAAGCATTAGAACTGGGGTTGCGACCGATCGTTGTAATAAATAAAATCGATAAATCCGACGCCCAAATTGAAAAAGTTATTAAAGATACATCGGATTTATTTTTAGAACTGGCAACCGACGAATCGCAACTAGATTTTCCGATTTACTACGCTATCGGCCGCGACGGCAAGTCTTGGGCGCAAGTTCCAACCAGTGAACAGCTTAGCGTTTCAACCGATTTAACCCCGATTTTCGATGCGATCTTAGAACATATTCCTGCGCCAAAAGACGCAAGCGACGAGCCGTTTCAAATGTTGGTTACGGCGCTTGATTGGGATAATTTTCAGGGTAAATACGCAATCGGAAAAGTAACTCGCGGCGTTGCCAAGATGGGCTTAAACGTTGCTATCGGTACTCCAGACGGCTTTAGAGAAGTCGCAAAAATTGATCGCGTTTACGCCACTCACGGTTTAAAACGCACACAAATCGAACAGGCAAAAAGCGGCGAGATCGTTGCCATTACCGGAATTAAAAATTGCCGAATCGGCGACACCATTGCCGACGTACAAAATCCAGAAGCCCTGCCGGCGCTTCAAATCGCCGAGCCAACTTTAAAGATGGCAATTTCTGCAAACACTTCGCCGTTTGTTGGCAAAGAAGGCACGCAACTAACCAGCCAAAAAATTTACGAACGAATTATTAAAGAGCTCGAAGTTAACGTTTCGCTAAAAATGACGCCGGGCGAAAATAACGAATATATTTTATGGGGACGTGGCGAACTACACTTGTCGGTATTTATCGAAACATTGCGTCGCGAAGGATTCGAACTGCAAGTCGGTAAACCGCAGGTTATTACTAAAAATATCGACGGCGTTATCCAAGAGCCGATCGAGGAATTAACAGTCGATGTTAAAAGTGATTACACAAATGCCGTTACTGGCGAGATCGGCAAGCGAAAAGGCATAATGATGAGCCAAACCGAAAACGAAGACGGTACCAGCCGGATTTTATTTGAAATCCCAACTCGCGGATTACTCGGTCTTAGAAATGTTTTACTAACGCTCTCGCGCGGAACTGCAACTATGAACTCGTCGTTCTTGCGCTTTGCACCAGTTTCTAGCGCCATCGCTAAAATGCGAAACGGCGTTTTGATCGCATCTGAAACTGGTAAAGCCGTTTCTTACGGCCTTAATAACGCCCAGCAACGCGGTATTACTTTTATAAACCCCCAAACCCAAGTTTACGAAGGGATGATTGTCGGCCTACATTCGCGCGAAAACGATTTAGAAATTAACGTTACAAAAGAAAAGAAACAAACTAACGTTCGCTCAAGCGGCGCCGACGACGCAATTTCTCTAACGCCACCAACTGTTTTTAGTTTAGAGCAATCGATCGATTTTCTAGAAGACGATGAACTACTTGAAGTTACCCCAAAATCCCTGCGACTTCGAAAAAGAATTCTAAACAACTCCCAGCGCGCGAAAGCTAGTCGATAATTTTTTAGCTACACGCCAAATACTTCTCGATTTCTTCAGTGGCTTTCATCCGTTGCTTTGAGTTTAGCAGAATCTACCAGAGCTTTTTAAGCTCTGGTAGAAACCCACAACTAGTTTAGTGAATGTTTCAGGTCTTTGTAGGCAGTACTGGTAGCGTTTTTAACTTTATTACTAGCTTTACGTGCCTTGGCTTTTATCTGCTCCCAATCTTCTTGAACGTCGTTTACTACGTTCCTGATTGTTTCCCTTGCTCTGCGGTAGCGATTACGTTTCATTTATCACTTCCTTCCTTTTATGTTTCTTCATTTATTGCGACCGACTCGATTAGCGCAGCGATTATCCAACCAAAAACGAACACCACTAATGCGGCGCTAAATGTAGCACTATCAAAGAACCCACCCTCAACCCTTGGCGAAGCAAACAGGCCCTTAAACGGCGCCACGAACGGTCCGGTTAAGGCGTTAATAAAGTCGGTAAAGGCAACCTGTCTTGCCCCAAACAACGCTAGAAGAAATCTTAGAAACAACAACGACTCGACAACCCCAACAAAATACCAAACAATTCTAGTTGCCTTTAAGGCGTTGATATCTCAAATCTCACTACGGCCAAGAATTTCACGCTCAGTTTCCATAACTCGGTGCGACCCCAAGTCATCACTACTATATCTTTCTCGAACTTTCATACGAACCTCCTTATCTTTCCCAGCCCGCGTTTGCCAGGTTTTTCAGTTACATAACCTATCATTTGTAACACTCTAAAAGCGGCTAAACAATGTTAAAAATTACAAGCCCCTACCTGTTTTCATCTTATGTTAGTAATGGCAATATGATTGTGTAAAATAAACTTGGTTCCACCAACCGTGGTGGTAAACCCATCCGCACTTAGACTGCTGTCTGAGGTCAGCAGTACGCTCGACTGGGGATTGATGCGGCAATCAAGTTGAAGACCAGCTAAGCAGGCGGCGAACGGCTTCAAAACTACCCAGTTGATAATCCGGTACATCGATCGCTGGAAGGGCAAGATTGACTGTAATGGACGACTTGCGGCCTGTATCTTCTAGGCAGGGTAGATCAACGGATCGCCCAGATGACTGGAGCCCAGCGCGAGCTGGTTTCACCAGGGGCCGCGCAAGCGGCCCCATAAAATTTACTTATTTTAATTTAAATAACCCTTTTTCCGGCTTGTAAACTTTGTCAGGAAAGTTTTCTACTAATTTCCATACACAGCCGTTAATTGTTTTAGGGTGTAACTTCGGGTTGTACTCTTTTAATTTTTTTAGCATATCCGACCAGCGTACTCCGTTTGGATTTTCTTCCAATAACTCTAATGCTTTTGCGTTAATTCTGCCAGTAATGGTGTTTGGGTTTAGATTTTTTTCCATAATTATTTTGAGTTTGCTGCTAGCGAATAGCAATAAAAATATCTATCCCAGTCTTGAGCAGTTTGGTTATATTGGTTATCGCCGTAAAATGAATCTGCGAAAACTTCTCTAATGCGAGCGATTTCTTTTAGCCCGTCGATATTTTGTTTGTCTGAAAGTGTCCAGTCAAGTAACTCTAGTGCTCTTTCCGCAGCACTATTTGCAAGTTTGTAGTTCTTGTTTTTCCATTTTAATGCGCGACCAATTTCACTGCCAATATTGCCGAGTTGAAAATAGATTGATTTTGTTTGCCAATTAACAAGGTCTTGGTTAACCAAAGTCTTATCTGAAATCTGATTGCTAATATTAGCTCGTTTCATAATTAAAACTTACTCCGAACCCCTAGAAATTAGATTTTTTTACTGCTAGCGGGTCGAGTCGCTAGATCTATAAGTCTTGCAACGATCCAGCCAACCAGAATATAGACAATAATTGCCACAAAAGCGGCTGTATCGAAGTAGGCACCTTCTATTTTCGGATTAGGGAAGATCCCTCGGAAGGGCGCAGCAAAGAAATTAGTGATGCTATAAAGAAAGCTGGCAAAACCAACCGACTTGGCACCAAACAATTTGAAGACTATATCCAGCACTAATAAAAGGTCAATGATTCCGACGAGATACCAGATCCAAGCATTGCCCCGGTCCGAGTGAGCGTCTTGAACTTCAGTGTTCGTTGAAACTTGGGAGGTGGTGGCGGTTTGGCTTACTTGGTCGGAAACTGGACCCTCGCTTGTGGTTGTAACCTCTTTCCGAACCTCAACCGGCATTACTTAAGCACCTTAAAGGCTTTTAATAGCGCAATTAACACTACTGCTCCAACTACGCCCCATATAATTCCCCAAACACTCAAAGTCCCAGCAGCACCAGCGCTACCAATCCCCAGTACTCCCCCAAACAACCAACTACCAAGTATCGAACCAACGATACCGATACCGATATTTGCTAACGCACCTTGCTGCTCATCGGTATTCATCATCCGACTAGCTAGCCAACCAACAAACGCACCAACTAAAATAATTACAATCCAACCCATGTTTTGCTTCTTTTGTTTAGCATATGCTTGACGTACAAGAAATGCAAGGGTAATTATCCTAGCTACCCAGCTAAGTTCAGAAATCCTTACAAATCAATGACGTGTTTTTTTGTTTGGCTCCGAATCGTGAAGGAAGTTAGAACTACTTTTTCGAACCAGTTGCTACCCAGCAACTCCAGTTAAATACAATTTTGCCACCCTTAGAATAATCAGATGTCGCGTTTAATACGGCTTGTTTGGCTTGTTCGCGTGTGGCGGTATCGGCGGTACTTAAAGGTGTAGCTACCGGTGCGACTACATCAGTCACGAATTCCCAATACTGCTCCGGGGAATTGAATGACATCTCGCCAGTAACTTCATTTTGCTCAGTATCAACTAACCCCGTTGCTTCCATCATGGTCACCAGCATGCCCGGATTGTTATGTCGAAATACTCCCGGTGCGTCAGACGGTGGTGGGGGAAGGTTAAGCAACTTATTAATCACTGAAGAAGCAGTGGTGGCCCAAGGGTTTTTTGTGGGTTCAGCCCAGGCGGCTAATGATAATTTACGACTTGGTTTGAGTACTCTCACCATTTCGTTCACACCGGCCTGTGGGTTCCCAAAATACATTACACCTAGACGGCAAACCACGGCATCAAAGCTGTTATCGGCAAACGGCAAATGCTCGGCATCAGCAACTTTCACTTCATAATTGGTCAGCTTTCGATTGAGCGCATTCTGGCGGGCAATCTCTACCATATCCTCTGCCACATCAGTGGCAATAACTTGAGCAACTTTGGTGGCGGCGGTAAGTCCTGGTTCGCCCGTTCCGGTTGATACATCTAGTACCTTGTCGGTATTTTTTAACTCAGCCTTGATTAACAACTCGTCACCGATTGGTTTTAACCAAGCCAACACAAACTCGTCCCATTTCTGCCACCCACTGGAAAATTTATTCCAGGTTTCCCGTTGTTTTTCAGTTATAGATTCCACCACAGCCCTCCTTTGTTAAGTCTCGTTTGTTATATTTTATAATAACGCGGGCCATCAGTCTATGTAATTCGATCCATTGGCTTAAAGATTAAAGGTATAATTCTTGGTTCTGGACTGTGGAGAAAGTTAGAATTATTTTCAAGTAATTTTAAAGCCCGCATACCATTGTTGGTCGTGCGGGCTAAGAGATTCGAAGAATAGACTACCAGTTGTTCGATGACGATCGATGGCTTGCCCGGGCTTTAGCAACCTCGTTTCGGAATGTGCCCAGGGGGACCCTTTTGATCAATCCCTCGTTGTCCCATGCACCACATGTCATGCCAAGGTCTTCACAAAGTTTGACCCAACCAGCTTCGCATTCGCCGTCAATAATCAGACAGACACCGTTCAGGTGGTCGACAAGCGGCTGATAATCAGTCTCGCTACTCATTGTCATGATGTAGTAGTCGAACCACCCAGTTTTGGTCGAGGGAATTTGATCTAGGGATGTTACGTACAGAATGTTTTTCTCCACTCTGTCACGAAGCCCATCCGGAACCCTGTCGATCATCTTCCTAACTTCCTCATGTTGGTCAACACTGCCAACGCATACGTGTGAGATATTGGAGCTATACTCTTCTATCTTTCCAAGTGCGGCGACCATGCCCCTGTGAAATGTTCCTTTGTCTGGAAAGACCCAGCTGTTGATATCGAGGTAGTATTTTTTAAGTTCGAACATCGCGATTGAACCTCCTTTTTCGCTAAAGTAATTTTACATTTATTAAGATAATTGTCGAGCTCTGATGTAATCCATCGCCTAAATAATTCTCCCGTACATTTACTCTGAACAGGTTGAAGAGTGGAAATGTCGAGCTATTTTACTAATGATTTATTATAGCCAAGATTCACTAGGGCCACATAAGCACTCCAAACATTGGATGGAATATCCATGGGAATTTGAAAACCCTTTTCGGCGTAAAGTTTAATTCTTTGTGTGTCGCCAACGATAGTGTTTATGGATCCATCCTTGCCTATGGGCGAGGTTTGCATATATTCTTCAAAAGTAATCTCTGGCGAGGCCATTATTATTTCGACATCTGGCCACTGCTTTCTTACGGTTGCGTAGGTCCGGCGTTCGGCATACGGCTTCTGTATAACTATTATTTTTTTAGCATTAATCCCTAGTTTTTCAAATAGCTCTTTAGTGAGTTGAGTATTTTCTCCAGAATTGGTTGCGTTTGTTTCAAGTAAAATTTTGTTTTTCGGCACCCCGGCTTCGATGACAACCTCAGCTAAAGTTTCTGCCTCTGTTTTTTCCCAATTGCTAGTCGAGTCACTCCTATTACCGGAGATTACTACTATTGGAGCAAATCCTTGAAGGAAAAGTTCCGCTGCTCGTTTGCCAACAATTGGGTTGTAACTTCCAAAAACAACAATCGCATCTGCTTTTTCCGGCAGGTGATGCATTTGTCCAAAATCCCAAAGGATTTTTGCAAGACGATCTACTTCTTGATCAATCATTTTCTAAATTGTACTCCTGTACCTTAAAATGTCGAGCTATCTAGATCGAGTTTCGTATGGGTAGAGATTATACCATCTCCTTTTCTCTACGGCTGGTTTATAGTGCCCCATAATTTCATGTGCATAGTCACAATATGGCTTAGCATGGTTTTTTAGCATAACTCCCCACAGTGTTTTTACTTCGGATCCGCTCGATTGATGGTCTACCATTTTAAGATGAATAACCCGATCTCGAATATCCTTAATTTCTTTGTATTTATTCCACTGTGTTAGACCCTTAATAGTTGAGCAATTTAGCGCTTTTGGCAAAAGGGTAGAAAGTTTTTCGTCAAGAGTGACCCAACGCTCCAATTCATCTTTCACATACATCTTCTTAACACCGTTTATTTTACATTCAAAAACAAATGAGAATGGAATCACTTCATTAGCAAATGCCTCTAGTGCCGTTTGCGCAAAAACAATGTGCTCTATAAAATTTTCAAAAAAATCAAATAATTGACCATGATCGTCAGGCCAGTAGCCCTGAGGATGATAGTTGAATAAATCAGTAGGATTTATATTTCTAATTTTGGAATACGCTTTATAGGATAAATGTAGGAAGAGAGCTGGAGAAGAAGGAAGCCCGAAAGAAATGATGTTTCCCATTTTCTCGCTAGTAGCAATTGATACAGTACCACTTCCGGTTGGAGATCTGTCTATGGCAAAATACCTTCCATCCTCTTTTTCTAAGAGTCTTTCTTGTTCGTTCAATTTGCTCTGGAGGTCTGATTCGAACCTACGACCAATCGGTTACACTTACCCGCTTGTTTCCAAGTGGCGTGGACTATCTCATCACCATACAATTGCTTAGGTGTTGGGTGCATAGTCTCTGAACCTTCAATGCAATTTCTTGCAAAGCTCGGCTGCGGATTGCCGTGTCCAAAGACGACGGTTTCCCGCAATTCTCCCAATTTTCATCGCAAAATTTCTTTTGCGCGCTGCCTTTGACAGCCGATCGCTCTACCGCTGAGCTACTCCAGAATATTAAAATTAATGTACAAATTATTATGGAGTAGCTGCTATTTCGAACCCTTGAGGTGAGAAATCCGAGGGCTTAGCCCGACGACTCCAGAATATTAAAATTAATGTACTGCCAACCTAATCATTTTACTTCAAACCTGTACCAACGGCAATATTTGCGCCCTTACTAATACACAGATTTTTCGTTAATATAAGGTATGAAAAGGGAGGGAAAATAAACGGATTTAAAATCGGAGTATCTGGCTCGGCGGTAGATAATTGCACCAAAGACGCGCCGCGAAAAGCAGAATTAGTCGGCTATCACTTGGCTCGTAAGGGCATGGTGGTAGTAACCGGCGAAACCACCGGCATGCCATATTATGCCGCCAAAGGCGCTAAAAAAGGCAACGGCTTTACGGTCGGCATCTCGCCGGCGATAAGTTACGTCGAGCACGTGCGTAAATACCGCTTGCCCCACAAATACACCGATTTTGTTATGTATACCGGTTTTGGCTACTCCGGCCGTAACCTGTTATTTATTCGCTCTACCGACGCCGTAATTTTTATCTGCGGCCGTATCGGCACGCTTAACGAATTCACCATTGCCTTTGAAGATAAAAAACCGATCGGCATTCTACTTGAAACCGGCGGCGTTATCGACGAGATCGATCATATCTTAACCGTCTCCCAACGTGGCAGAAATAATATAGTTTTCGATTCCGACCCTAAAAAATTAGTTGAAAAACTGATCGCCCTAGTTCAAAAAGAAGCTCGCGAAAAAGCAAAACGAAATAAATAATGGCACAGCTTGGTTTTTACGGCTCGGCTGGAATTGTTACAGGTTCAAACTTTTTAGTTGAAGACAGTCGCGGCACAAAAATAGTCGTCGATTGCGGCTTGTTTCAGGGTGATTTTGACGCCAATAAACTTAATGCCCAACCGTTTGCCTACAAAGCGGCCGAAGTTAGCGCCGTAGTACTAACACACGCTCACTTAGACCATATCGGCCGACTACCAATTCTGGTAAAAGACGGCTTTCGGGGTAAAATTTTCGCAACCTCTGCCACTTTAGAGCTAACTCAAATTGTTCTAAAAGACGCCTACGATGTTATGCTAAGCAATCACGAACAAGACGGCGCGCCGCTACTTTACGATCAGCCAGACATCAAACGCACGTTCGATTTAATGCAAGCAATGCCGTACAAAACCCGAACAGAAATAGCCAGTGGCATCTTCGCCTCGCTTTACGACGCCGGCCATATTTTGGGTTCGGCCTCGGTATTAATCGAAGCCGACGGCAAGAAAATTTTATTTTCTGGCGATATCGGCCACGCGCCAAGTACCCTCTTGCCGCACGCCCAAACGCCCGAGCTAGCCGATGCGATCGTAACCGAAGCCACCTACGGCGGCGTTGATAGAACCCTAAAACACGATCGCTTAACTGTTTTACACGACGCCGTTAACTGGATCGTGCAAAATCGTGGAGTACTACTTATCCCCGCTTTTTCGGTAGAGCGAAGCCAAGAGTTACTCTATTTATTTAACCACTTATATAACCAACACAAACTGCCAAAAGTACCAATCTTTCTTGATAGCCCGCTGGCGATAGAGGCGCTCGAAGTATTCGAGCGTCATCAACAACTCTTCAAAAAAGACGTCCAGCAGGAGCGACAAACCGACACCGAAATTTTCGATTTTAAGGGATTATTTTTAACGCCAACATCTGCCGAAAGCAAGGAAATCAACGACACCCTTGCGCCAAAAGTTATTATCGCCGGTTCGGGTATGATGGCTGGCGGCAGAATTATGCATCACTTAAAGCGCTACTTGTCGCGTAAAGACTGTTTACTGCTCGTAATTGGCTATCAAGCCGAAGGAACGCTTGGCAGTAAAATCGTCGACGGCGCCAGATCGGTGTTCTTAATGGGCGACGAGATCCCGATTCGCGCAAAAGTTGAAGTGGTTGATGCTTTTTCCGGCCACGCCGATAATAAAGAGCTAATAGACTGGATTAAGGGCGTTAAATTATCCCCAAACGGCAAAGTTTTTATTGTCCACAGCGAGCCCGATAGGGCGCTCGCATTTAACGAAGAATTAGAATTATTACTACCCAGCATTACGGTAGAAGTTGCCGAGAATAATAAAGTTGTAGAAATTTAAACCATATATTTTTTAATTCACAATATACCCCAGTAGGGTATATTGTGAATTGAAGGGGGTATAACATGAGGATTTCAGACAAACAAGCGCGAACGCTAATTTCAAGAGTTCATAGAATCGAAGGTCAACTGCGAGCGATCGAACGCGTAATTACCAACGACGATTACGAAAAAAATATCGCTCAGCTTGAGGCAATTTTTGTAGCGGCCAAATCTTTATTTATTAGTTATATCCAGTCCGTTACCAATAACGAACAGCTTAATATACAAACTAAACAAAAACTTCTAACAAAATTAATCGCTCGGCGTTAATAAATATAAACAGGAGTTTTGACTGGGATATTTTCGAAAAACCAAATTGCGTTACTAGTACCCAGTCTGATACAGCCAAACGACGCCGGTTGACCAAGCGTCGAAGCGCCCCTAATTTCGTTACACTGCTTATCCATACACGGTAAATCGTGGATGCCGTAACCGTAGTAGCCGCTACCATCGATATTACGCGATAAGGCGTTCCAACGGCGTAGCCAAATATTTGGGTAGGCGCGAGAATAAGTAAAAGCGATTTTATTTTTAATATAATAAACGCCCTTTGGCGTTGCTCGCTCTCCTTTACCTGAAGAGATAATAAAGTTATTAATTAGCTTGTCTTTTTCGATTACATACAATCTTTGTTTGGCAAGGTTGATATAAACGTACAAGCCATCGGTCATATTTAATCTATACGAACCGTCAATTAGTTTCTCGGTGAATTTAACTTTTTCCACCGGCACGGTGATTGGGTTGATGTCGGTATCGATATGGTTATTGATCGCCAAAATAATATTTTGCGCGATGATTTTAGTAGGGATACTGGTACCGTCTCTACCCGCAGTGATAAGTCTCTTGGTATTTATGTCGATCGTTCGATCGATAACTTTTACAACCAACTCCTTTCCGATTTTATCGTTAACGATCGATTCCATACTTTTTTGATCGACGCTCCATTTATACGATGTCTTGTCGATAGTAAACTTAATTGCCGGGTAAATATCGCTTGGCAAAATTGTAAAAACTTTACCGGTATCGGTACTTAGCTTAACCGATGTTACTTTTGCGAGTATCTCGCTTTTTGCTTGCAGGGCTTTTGTGTTAGTAACAAGCGGCGCGGTTGTTTTTCTTTGTAGTATTACCAAAGACAATTGACCAGCAAAAACTTTTCGAATCTCTTTTTTTAGACTAGCCAAATCGATTTCATTGCCGTTTACCGCTTCGCTAATTTGAAGCTCGTTGTTATTAACGATACGGATTTCTGCGTTTTTGGCGACGATATTTTTGCCAAAAGATGTTTCCAGGGTGCTTTTGAATTGTTCCTCGTTAATATCAAAACTTGGATGGAGTCTTTGCACTGTCAAAAATTTTTTCCAGTAATTTACGCTTGCCCAGCCGAATTGGGTTGAAGGAGTTGTTAATTGTGAGAGCGTTTTTTGCTGGTTAATTTTTATTCCTAATTCTTGTTGGGTAAAACTAACTTGGCTTTGATCGTAGATAATAGTGATCGGCTTTTTTTCAAGGGTACTTAGGATGGGGGTGATTTTATTGTCTAGCTGTTGGAAATTTACAGAGCCGATATGGCTACCGGCTAAATAAGTTAGCGGTGAAATTTTGGAGTAGTAATAATAATGGGCGCTAACAGCTGTAATTAAGGTTAGGGATACTAAAAAGAAGGTAACCGCAAAAAACTTGCTGAAATTTTTCAGACTAGCCATGAGATTATTATGGCAAAATAGTAAGGAATATCTAGTTGTGCAAGAGCCAAAATCGAACCAAGGACCACCAAGGTATACTCACTGCGTTCGTAAAACTTAGCACTGTGGGCCCGTCTGGACTCGAACCAGAAACCGCCGAGGTATAAGCTCGGTGCTCTAACCATTGAGCTACGGGCCCACAGTACTAAGTTTTTAAGCTTGGTGCTCTAACCGCTGAGCTACACCCCCACAAAATCAATGAGTTAAGCTTGGCGCTCTAACCACTGAGCTATGCTCCCACCCTACCTGACTGTTAAGCTCGGTGCTCTTCCGCCTCCGCCAGTTGGCGGACTGCGGACATTGAGCTACACCCCTCACAACAAAATTGTTAAGCTCGGTGCCCAAAATTAACAGGTCAATTATATCAGTTTAGAAATTATAACTAAAGTTAATATCAACGATCTTTTTAGCTTTTGCGCCGTTAATCGCCACAACATAACGAGCCGTTTCATCAGAGCTAACAACGTTAAAAGTAATGTAACTGCTATTTAACGACCATAAAATACTACCTTGTACTTTATTAATATCGGTTAATTTCCGTTCGTTTTTACCGCTCGCATCAGAAATAAATAAATTAGTTTTTCCGTCTCTGGTGGAAACGTAGGCGCGATATTTTTTATCTGGCGACAACACGGCGCTTAAATCTTTATCTTGATCGGACAGTGTAATTGTGGAGATTATTTTTGTACTAATATTGTATTCGTAGCTTTTTACAGCGTTGTCGTATACGGTGTAGCGTAAGTTGTTAGCAGAGCTAAATTCAAGCGAATAAACGTAGCCATCGATTACTTTAACGATATTTGTGCCGTCAACATTTGCTATGTAGAGCGCGTTTGATCCATCAGCGCCTTCAGCTACAAACGCAATTCTCTGACCGTTTAAGGAAAACGCAAACTCGCCGGTTGCTTTGTAATCTTTTATTTCTACCTTCTTTTTTGTTGATACGTTATAAATAAACAATCCGTAAGTTGGGGTGTCGCTAGTAGTTTTTAAGTAACCGATTAGCGAGCTATCTGCGGACCACTTTGTGGTATAAAAATTTGTCTTATCAATTTTAGTTAGTTCGCTACCGTCAATTTTACTTACATAAAGATATTCTTCTAAAACTCCTTGGCTATTTTTGGAGTTATCTCTAGTTGAGAAAAAGTATAATCGTTGTTGGTTCGGGCTAAAGGTTGGTAGATAATCCTCGGTATTTCCAACTCTTGAAATTAGTGGCTTTTGATCGCTTCCATCTAAACTGGCAGTAAAAATCCCGCGCTTGCCGCCTTCGCGATTACTTTCAAATACAATTTTACCGCTCGGCACTAACTCAACCTTGTCTAATTCTTTTGAAGTTTTTGTAATAACTACTTTACTAGTAAATGTTTCGTAGCCGTTTGCGCTTATTGTTAGTTCGTAATCTCCGATTGGCACTTCTTTAAAGAAGTAGTTATTGCCTGTGGTGCTTGGGATTAAGTCGTTCAGGGTTATTTTTGCAAGCGAAACTTCCTCGTTACTTAAGTAATCCACGATACTAATACTAAGATCAACTCTTGCGTCCGGTGAATCTTCCAGCGTTACTGTACCGATGTCGTTTGCGCCAGCTTTAACAGTAATCTCACTAGATTTTTGGATGTATCCGGTTTTCTTAACCACCATTATTCTTTTTCCGGCTTTTGTTGCGACAGTTGCCGTACCGTCTGCGTTAGTATTGGTAAAGTTATCACCGATAACGACTTGAGCATTTTCTATCGCCGCTTGGTCGCTGTCGGTTACCTTTACGCTGACAGTAGCGTTTCGTTCGCTACCGATAATTCCTTGGGCAAAAAGCCCGTAAAACAATAAGGCAAATAAAATGATTGGCGCGGCTATTAGTAATATCTTTTTAGTTTTTGGACTAAGTTGAAGTTGTTTTTTAGGAGTGTTTTGGGAATCTCCGGGTTGTTGCGGATAAATTTGCTCAATCATTAATTAATCTTCAGATTTTTTACCGGTAAAGTCAAATATTTGACAACAGGTGAAAATAATACTAATTTGTCAACGTAACAGAGAAGAAGTTTATGCTTAATTTTAAAAAAGTAACTAGCATCGTGTTAACAGGTTTAGTTACGCTTCAAAGCGTCGCTATTTTATTTGTAGCCAAACCAGTTCAGGCCGCAAACTCCGCATCGATTGTAATCAGCGAAATTAAATGGGGCGGTACGGTTGCTAGTGTAAACGACGCGTGGATCGAGCTTTATAACCGATCAACTCAAACAGTTAATTTAACGAACTGGAAACTTTCCAACGCTTCGCTAGATGGAAGCGACATAATTTTATCCGGCAACATCAAACCAAACAATTTTTTCTTAATCAGTAGGTTTAATCTCCAAAACCCAAATTCCGTTTTAAATATCACGCCAGATTTAACTACAAACATCACGAGTAAGTCAAAATTGCACTTAAAAAGCATATGTCAAAATAAAGCGATAATTTTGAAGAATGGTTCTGGAACAGTAGTAGATACAGTTGGCTGTAACGGCGATAAGTGGTTGGCTGGTTCGTTTTATGCGGCTATGGAGCGAATTGTTACAAATAAAACTCTTGGGGGTTGGTACAACTCGGTCAGTCATATAAATCTAGATCATACTTCTCGAAAAGTTTTTGCATCACCTAAGTTTATTAACGATAAAACTCCGCCAACAAACGGCTTTATTATTGATGGTAGCGAATATGGCAAGGATATCGAATATCATAATAATAGAAATTATTTACCGGTATTATTTGGTGGATTTTTCGATCCAGAAACTAAAATTAAATATTTCAAAGTAGGTTTCGGCACTAAACCAGGGTTAGACGATGCCATCCCATTTGTTACTACAACTCACAGGCAACTAAGTTTAAAAGCGCCTGTGCCGCTAAAACACAATCAACGTTATTACGCCGTAGTTAGGGCTTATAACGGTGCTGGAGCGGTGTCGCAAACAATAATAAGTAACGGCGTAATTGTAGACGTTGAGAAACCGCTTCCGCCAAGTAACGTAACTGCAACTGATACGCCAAACGATAACGGGACAGCGATTGATGTAACCTGGACTAATTCGTTATCAACAGATTTAATAACATATACTATTGCTTACAACGAAGCCGGAAGTAGTGTGGTAAATATTATTAGCTCAATTACCGCTAATTCCTACAGACTTACTAATTTAACGCCCAATAAAAGCTATATCATTACTGTTCGATCCGTAGATTTCTCAACTCGTAGATCGGCTGAAGTTTACGCAAATCCCGTAACAACCCTTATCAATCCAAGTCCGATCGGCGTTGTTAAGGACAATGTAGTAAAAGCTACTAAGAAGGTGATTATTGCAACTTCTTCATCAATAACTAAATCGGATAGTAATACCGTAAGCACCCCAAAAGGGGGAAAGGTTACTAACGTTCCGGCTGGCTCTTCGGATAATAATAACGACTGGCTAAGAATTTCGATTGTAGCGCTATTACTTCTTATAATCGCAAGTGGTTTTTATGCCCTATCAAGAGCTTATGGCGATACAGATACTAAAGGTGATATTAAACCGCTGGCAATTAAAAAACAAAAAAGCGAAAAAGTTAAAACTGCTGAAACTAAATCTAAAACCAAAAAGCAAAAAAAACGGCAATAACTTGCCGGGTTGTCGGTAGTAAAATAGACTAAGTCTATGGCGCCACAAATAATTAGAAATGTTAGTAATAGATTATTGATAATAATTGCATTTATTTTTGCAATTTATTCCAACGCACGCTTGATAGCTACTAATTACGCCTTAAACCAAGCAGTAATTGAAAAGAAAGCGGAGTTGGGTGAGCTAGAGGAGGATAGCGCTAAGTTAAAGCTGTTACTGGGATATTACCAAAGCGACGAGTACCAAGAAGTCGAGGCCAGGCGACGACTAGGTTTAAAGAAGTCAGACGAAAGAGCATATGCTATTAAAGGTTTAATATTACCAATATCAAAACCAAATGAGATCGAGCCAGTAATATTTAAAGAGTTGCCACAAGAAGCGCCAGTAAAAGAAAGTAATTTAAGCGCTTGGTGGAAGTATTTCTTTAATTAGGTAGCTCATTCTATTGTGCCGATGGGTGGAATTCTCGCTCCGCCTTCGGCGAAGCTCGACTCCTCGTTGTTCTTCGAACAACTCGTAGTTGAACCCAGGTGGTTCAATCTGTTGTGCCGATGGGTGGAATTCTCGCTCCGCCTTCGGCGAAGCTCGACTCCTCGTTGTTCTTCGAACAACTCGTAGTTGAACCCAGGTGGTTCAATCTGTTGTGCCGATGGGTGGAATTGAACCACCGACCTAAGCGTTATGAGTGCTTCGCTCTAACCACTGAGCTACACCGGCTTAAATAAAAACATATAGGTACAATTTAACCTTAGTAGTCGCTCAGCACTCTTTCTCGATTTTCTCGAAATGAGTGCTTAGCACAAAATACTGAGCTACACCGGCTACAAGTAAAATTATACCAGTTAAGGGAGTTGTTTTGTAGCGGGGGCACTGCACGTCGACTTCGTCGACATTTCCTCGGCATAGCCTCGGAAAGCGAACGTAACTGCTTCGCAGGCGTTCGAGCCGTTTACCCGACAAAAAAAAGAAAGCCCACGCAAGGCGGGCTATTCTTTTTTGTAGCGGGGGCACTGCACGTCGACTTCGTCGACATTTCCTCGGCATAGCCTCGGAAAGCGAACGTAACTGCTTCGCAGGCGTTCGAGCCGTTTACCCGACAAAAAAAGAAAGCCCACGCAAGGCGGGCTATTCTTTTTTGTAGCGGGGGCACGACTCGAACGTGCACCTTCTGGTTATGAGCCAGATGGGGTACCATTCCCCTACCCCGCTAATTAGTAATTTTATATTAAAGTCCCTTCAATGTCTAGCCAAAGTATCATTGAATTTTAAGAGATAAATCGCTATTATTTTGACTATGAACACAAAAAATCGACTTTTCAGACAAATTTTTTCGTTACTAACTATATTATTTCTAGGCGCAATTATATGGGGTGCGTTCGCAATTGAAACTAAAAAAGTTGTTAATAAAGACGTTTCAATTAGTCAAATCACCCAAGAAATAAAAGACGGCAAAATTGAAAAAATTGTTGTAGAAGGCAATAAAATTACCGCTATCACTAAAACTAAAGAAAATTTAATTAGCTACAAAGAAGCAAGCCAAGGTCTAAAAGATTACGGCATTAATCCAAACGACGTGCCAGTTGAAATAAAAAATCCAGAATCCGGTCAAATTTGGGGAACGCTAATTTCGGTTGCTCTGCCCTTCCTGTTATTAATCGGCTTTCTATTGTTTATTACTCGCCAAGCACGCGGCGGTAATAATCAGGCGATGTCGTTTGGTAAAACTGCTGCTCGAGTTTACGGCGGCGAACAAAAAATCACTTTCAACGACGTAGCTGGCTTAAAGCACGCCAAACAGGAGTTGATCGAAATTGTGGAGTTTCTAAAAAATCCGGCTAAGTTTAAGGCGCTTGGCGCCGAAATTCCTCGCGGAGTATTACTGTTCGGTCCGGCCGGTGTTGGTAAAACTTTACTCGCTAAAGCTGTTGCCGGAGAAGCCGGTGTACCGTTTTTAACTTTAAGCGCTTCTGAATTTGTGGAGATGTTTGTTGGTGTTGGCGCCTCGCGAGTTCGTGATTTATTCGCCAAAGCCAAAAGAGTTTCGCCAACAGTAATTTTCATCGATGAATTAGATGCAGTCGGCCGCCAACGCGGTACCGGTCTTGGCGGTTCGCACGACGAACGCGAACAAACTTTAAATCAAATTTTAGTTGAGATGGACGGTTTCGACACAGATACCAATGTTATTGTTCTTGCTGCAACTAACCGCCCGGACGTGCTCGACCCAGCTTTAATGCGCCCAGGTAGATTCGACCGCAAAGTAACACTCGACTTACCCGATCGCCTAGAGCGCGAACAGATTTTACAAATCCACTCCCGAAATAAACCGATGGCAGACAACGTAAAGCTCGATGAAATCGCCAAAGCCACCCCAGGACTTTCTGGTGCCGATTTACGTAACGTCGTAAACGAAGCGGCGATACTTGCGGCCAGAAATAATAAAAAGAAAATCGAGCAAATTGATTTACGCAATTCGATCGACAAGCTATTACTCGGGCCGGAACGGACAAGTTTTGTGTTGCAAGGCAAAGAACGCGAGATTGTCGCCTATCACGAAGCGGGGCACGCAATCGTAGGGCACGCATTGCCAGAGCTCGACCCAATTCATAAAGTCTCAATCGTCTCACGCGGTATGGCGCTTGGATTTACTCAAAGCTTGCCAAGTGAGGACAGGCGATTAATTCCGCAAAGCAAATTTGAACAAGAAATTATTATGCTACTAGGTGGTCGTGCTGCCGAGAAATTAGTCTTTGGCGAAGTTACTACCGGAGCCAGTAACGATTTAGAGCGTGCCACAACAATCGCTCGCAATATGGTAACAATATTTGGAATGAGCAAACTCGGTCCAATTAAACTTGGCGAGCGCGAAGAGATGATCTTTTTAGGTCGCGATTTTTCACATAAAAATAATTCCGAGAAGACCTCCTCCGAGATCGACCAACAAATCCAAGAAATAATTAAGAGCGCATGGGAAAAAGCCCAGACAATCCTTAAAAAAGAAATGGAAATACTTAAAGAAATGTCAGTCAAGCTTTTAGAAAAAGAAACGCTCGAAGATTTAGAGCTCACCAAACTACTAGAAAAAGTGTCTACGTAAGAAAGCGTAAGATATATTGGAGGGATGAAAACAAGCTTACTTGAAAGAACTTACTGGTTTTTTGGTTGGACATACGATTTCACAAAACTGGCAACTTATTTACTGGCACTAATTTTAGTAGTCCATTATTTTTTCATCTCAATATTAGTAGTAAGAGGCGAAAGTATGTTTCCGAACTTTGTCGATGGCGAAGTATTATTAGTAGATAAACTCTCTTACTGGACCGGCAAACCCGAGCGCGGCGATGCGGTGGCGATGTATTTTCCGGGCGAATCCCAGCGCAGATTTATTAAAAGAGTTGTAGCGCTTCCAGGCGAAACAATTAAAATCACAGGCGGTAAAGTCTATCTAAACGGCAAGCTATTTATTGAGGGTTATCTCTCGCAAGATCTTCAAACCCTACCAGACTTAGAACGAAAACTAGCCGACGCGGAATATTTTGTTATGGGCGATAATAGAAACGCCAGCTCAGATTCAAGATCTTGGGGAACGGTACCGGAATCATTTATTATCGGTAAAGTAGGCGCACGCCTCTTCAACCTTCCAGTAAGTAAAAGCGAGTATTAAGAAACAATTGGCCCGCGAAGCTTAGAGATATTTGTGGACACGGAGCCAATAAATTCGATTAGTTCGGTTGTTAATTGGGGAGTATTAGTATCTTCGTAGCTGACTAGCCAATCGGGTTTTGCGGCAAAAATTTCGGAATTCTCGAAGCGTTTCGCCCATTCTTTTTCACATCGCAACGCCACAGCGTAAGCTAAAAATTTTTCGTAGTATTGCGATTGAACTTTTGAAATCTCAAGCGGTTGGTCGGATTTTAAAAAATTCGCAAATTTTAGCCACTCGGATTTTTCGTTTAATCCCTGCTCGGTATATTTAATTAAGTTTGGCGCCATCGCTAAAATTGCGCGCGACATTAATAAAGTGCCAATTAGTGGGATTAACAAAAAGGCGTTTGTGCCAGAAATTGTGTTCCAAATTATCGCACCAAGGGCAAAAAAGAAAATCGCCAGTCCAAATAATTTAACTTTAATTCTGGTGATATGCGGATTTTCGGTGAAATATTTTTGGGCGGTAATTACGTTATAAATTTGCGCAAACGCATTCTTAACTTTTTTACTAAACAGTTGATTGCTGGTTTCTTTAGTAAATTCTTTGGACGTAACATCTTTTACGCTTGCAAATATTTGGCTTAAAATCTCTGCTTCCCACGGTGCTAAATTGTGATCGATCTCTTTACGCGGAGTTAAATAAAAGCCGTTAATTTTTTTAACAATCATTAAATATCCGCGCTGACACAAGTCGATAATCATCGCTACTACTTCTTCTGGATAAACCTTTTTATTTACAAGTGTTCCAACAAACATCGGGCTAAGTGTATCTATCGGTGAGTTAATTACCTCACTTGTGGAGATACTATTTTTTCTATTAGTTGCTCTAAGCGTTAAATAAATCGCTACGGTTAATATCGGTAAAAATAATCCTAAAAATAACCAAGGGATTAATTCTAAATTTAATAACGTTAATTTTATATTTGCCCACGGGGTTAAATTTAAAATATCTTTTGGCCAACTAGCGTTAAAAGTTATTAACGATTGCGGTCCGGCGCCAAGCGCGCTAAAAATTATTTTATTACCTTCGATCTCTGTATTTTTCGACCCAACACCGCCAATTCCGTAAATATTTGCACTGATATTTTTTGTAGTTTGGGGCAAAATTAATTCCCCAGAAATATTAAAAATTGTTGTGGCTGGATTTTCCAATAATTTATAAAAAAACTGATCCCTATCGTTATGGCGAATTAACGTAGAAGTTGTTTTATAGGAAATTTGCCAAACTCTAGCGAATTTAGAGCTAGTAATTCTTACGGAGCCCGAACTTTTTATTAGCGAATATTGTCTTGGCGACAATTCAGTCTCATCGGCGAAAACTTTTACGTTTTGTACGTTGGAAAAAATTTTCCAATCAATCGGGTCGGAGTAGGTGTTAGTAATAGTTTGCTCGGCAAAAATCGATCCATCACTTTGAAGTGTTGCTTTAAATGCTAATTCTTCAATTGGATTATAGGTTTGGGCGCTCGCCGTACTAAAGCTAAGTATAAGTAACAACCCTATCGTTATAAGTCCCCTCATAACTATTATCTTATCTAATTTATTAATAGCTGTCATAAACTGTGTTAATCTAATAGTATGACTCTTCCGGCCAGATTCAGACAACTCTTGTTTCGATCGCATTCTATACGAAGCGCAGTAAGCGTGTTGTTTGTAACGGTTTTAATTTCTAATATCCTCGGTTTATTAAGAAATGTAATCATCGCCAATAGGGTAGGGGTAACTTACGGCTCAATCGGCCCGCTCGATAATTACTACGCCGCTTTTGTGCTACCAGATTTGCTTTACAGTATATTAATTGTCGGTGCGATCGGTTCGGCAATATTGCCACTTCTAGTTAAACTCGACACCGAACAAGAAGATACTCATTTTTGGGAAGTATTCAACAGACTGCTTTCAACCGGACTGGTGGCACTATCAATCGGTCTTGGGGCGTTGTTGTTTTTATTACCAGTAATAATCCCGCGATTATTCCCCGGTTTTACAGACGAACAAATCGTTCAAACCACGCACTTATCGCAAATTATGCTTTTAAGTCCGTTATTTTTTACTATCTCTCAAATCGGTACAGCAGCACTGCAGGCGCGGGGAAAATTTGCCGCTCCTGCAATAGCACCGATCGTCTATAACTTATCAATTATCACTGGAGCGTTATTTATTCCAGAATTTGGCTTGCCGGTGTTAGTTGTTGGGGTAGTGGTCGGTGCGATCATGCATTTTCTAGTTCAGCTACCGGCGCTTAGACATATGGGTTGGAAATTCCAATTTATGCCGAAATTTGTTGATCCACATGTAACGCACGTATTAAAATTAATGATCCCCCGAACGCTTGCCTTAACCAGCACCCAATTATTGCTTATCGCTTTTTATAAACTTGCTTCAACTTACGAAGCTGGAGCGATCTCGATTTATAAATTAAACAGCGATTTGCAAACCGCCCCCGTACTACTTTTTGCCAACACGCTGGCGGTAGCGATTTTGCCGGACTTTGCCAGACATTTTGCCAAACAAGACGTTGCGAGCTACGAAGAAATGGTCGGTAAAGCGATTAGATTACTTTTCTTTATGTTTTTACCGCTAACCTTACTGATGTTGCAGTACAGCGATTACATAATTAATATCTACATCTCAATCGGTAACGCCATTAGCGAAGCCGAACGATCGATGGCCAGCAGAACTTTTAGCTATTTT
>JACRAP010000015.1 GCA_016213365.1 Candidatus Berkelbacteria bacterium | reverse complement strand
CCCGGACAGGGATTACCCTCAGTCCTTCGGACTTCGGTATATCTCACCTCGCTTCGCTCGGTTCGCTATCGAACCTGCAAATCAAAGATTTGGGTTCGAATCTTTCAGAACACTAAAAAACCGCCGTAAAGGCGGATTTTTAGTGTTCCCGGACAGGGATTCGAACCCCGATTAACGGCGCCAAAGGCCGTCGTCCTGCCGTTAGACGATCCGGGAGTAATTATATTTTACCCTGAAATTCAACAAAAAAGAACTCCTTGCGGAGTCTTTTTTGGAAATCATTAAGCCGGGTTCTGTTCCGCCAGCTGGCGGATAGCGATTATTTCTCTAAGCGTTGAGATCGTTACAATACTTAAAGACTAAGCGGAAGCTCGTTTGCTCGCGCTGGCGAACCAATGAACTAATTTTGTAACGACCCACTCAACTTGCACCACACTGGGTTTAGCTTCCAATTCTCATTACTGAGAAAGTTGTGGGCTCTTACCCCACTCTTTTCATCCTTACCCTTCGATTAACTCAGGGCGGTTTAGTTTCTGTGCCACTTTCCCTTGCCTTACGACAGCCAGCAGTTAGCTGGAGCGCGTCTTTTTGGTGCCCGGACTTTCCTCACATGTTAATGCGCAATCGCCTTGATTTCGCAGTAATATTACCAGTAATTGATCTAAAAGTCAATAAGAAAGCTGTTACGATGCAATTTAGATTTGCCATATGTTTTAATAGCTTGAAAATGTGCGTTGGTGCCGTAGCCAACGTTTTGATGCCACTGATAATTAGGTTCAGAAATACCGTAAATTCTCATTAAATTATCTCTATAAACTTTTGCCATAATCGACGCGCATGCAATTGAGAAATTAAGTAAATCACCTTTCACAAAAGATATATGCTTAATCGAAGTTAATTTAACAAAATCGGTCAAAATAACATCCGTATTAGCATATGCTAAAGCTCTTTTGTAAGCGAGTTCTAAAGATTTCGATATCCCCAGTTTGTCAATTTCGTGTGCGTGTACTACGCCGTAACGAATTTGGGATGCGTTGTGGTGAATTTTAGTAGCAAGTAGTGATCGAATTGATTTACTTAATAATTTAGAATCAGTTACGCCTTCGATGTATTTATTAATCTCAACTGCACAAACAACCAGCGGGCCGGCAATCGCGCCGCGTCCAACTTCATCTACACCAACTATGCGAGCATAGCCAAGCGTTTGTAAATCTTTAACTAGCCCTAGATCGCTCTTTGGCTTTTGGCGCGTACGCCTTAAAGCTTTCTTGTAAGAATTTTCCGGTAACTGATTTTTCGATTTTTGCGACATCTTCTGGTGTTCCCTCGGCCACTATCATACCACCCTTGTCGCCGCCGTCAGGTCCCATATCGATAATCCAATCGGCGCAGCGGATAACATCGGTATTATGTTCGATAATAACAACGGTATTGCCGCGATCAACTAACTTATAAAGCACGCTTAAGAGGCGTTGAATATCTTCAAAATGAAGGCCAGTGGTCGGCTCGTCTAAAATATAAAGCGTTTTACCGGTATCTTTCTTAGCCAGCTCTGCGGCTAATTTAATACGCTGCGCCTCACCTCCAGATAAAGTAGTGGCTGGTTGACCTAATCGAACGTATCCGAGCCCTACGGCCTGAAGAATTAACAATTTCTCGCGGACTTCTTCTTCGCTGTTAAAGAATTGCAACGCTTCGTCAACGGTCATCGCTAAAATATCGCTAATATCTTTGTTTTTGTATTTAATCTCTAAAGTTTCGGCGTTGTAGCGCTTGCCTTTACACTCCGAGCACGGCACGTAAATATCTGGCAAGAAATTCATCTCGATTTTGATCTGACCGTCGCCGCGACAGTTTTCGCAGCGTCCGCCGCGCAAGTTAAAGCTAAAGCGCGACGCTTCGTACCCGCGTTCTTGAGATTCTTTAGTGTTAGCGAAAAGCTCACGAATCGGGCCGAGCGCTGCGGTGTAGGTAGCGGGGTTAGAGCGCGGCGTTCTACCGATAGCGGTCTGATCGATGTTAATAATATTATCGATATTCTCTAAACCAGTAATCCCCTTGTGTGGCGAAGGATCTTCGCTGTTGCCGTGGAAGTGTTTTGCTAGCGCAACCGCTAAAGTATCCTCGATTAACGTAGATTTACCCGAACCAGAAACGCCGGTAATGCATACGAGTCGGTTTAACGGTAGTTTTACGCTGATATCTTTTAAGTTATTGCCAGTTGCCCCGATAATCTCGATAAACTTGTCTTCGTGTTCGTGGCGATGTTCTGGAAGCTCGATATTTCGCGTATTTGATAGATATTGCCCCGTAATAGAGTTGGGGTCGCATTTAATCTCTTCCGGCGTGCCTTGGGCGATTATCTCGCCGCCCTGTTCGCCTGCGCCTGGCCCCATATCGATAATATAATCAGCTTGAAGCATTGTGTCTTTATCGTGCTCCACTACGATAACGGTGTTACCGCGCTGTTTAAGCTCGTTAATGGTTTTAAGTAATTTTTCGTGATCACGTGCGTGCAAACCGATCGAAGGTTCGTCCAAAATGTAAACCACCCCTGTTAAACCGGAACCGAGTTGGTTAGCGAGTCTAATTCGTTGCGCTTCGCCGCCAGCCAAAGTTGAGCTAGTTCTGTTTAGGGTTAAATAACCCAAGCCAACCTCAAGTAAGTAATTTAAGCGCGAGCTAATTTCTTTTACAATTGCTTCGGCGATATGTTGATGTTTCTCGCTAATTTTACCCTTAACTTCGTGGAAGAATTTAGCTGAAGCCTCGATGGTGTCGTTAGTAATGTCGATGATATTTCGATCATCGATTTTTATCGCTAACACTTCTTGGCGCAAGCGCTGACCCTTACAAATCTCACAAACGCGCTCCACCATATATTTTTCAATTTCTGTTTTAAGATATTCTGAATCGGTTTCGCGATAACGGCGCTCCAGGTTTGGAATTACGCCTTCAAAGGATTCGTCGTCTTCTGATTTCTCGCCGTATAAAACAACACTGCGAACCTCTTCTGTTAGTTCGCCAACCGGTGTATCTAAACTAAAGTTGTATTTTTTTGCTAAGTCGTTAAGCGCTTTTTGATACCAGCTAGTTTGGCTGGTGGTGCGGCTCCACGGCCGGATTGCGCCTTCGGCTAAGGTTAGGCGATGATTTGGCAGAACTAAATCCGGATCGGCAATCTGTCTGTTACCTAAGCCCTGACAAGCTAAACACGCGCCTTCGGGGTTATTGAACGAAAATAATCGCGGCTCGATATCTGGGAATTGCCAGCCACAAAGCGTACAGGCGTATTTTTGCGAATAATACCGCTCTAAGTCGGATTTGGTGGAGTTTACGATAATCATCGAGCCACCAAGCTTAATCGCTCGTTCGATTATTTTAAGAATCTCAACATATGCTACTTGTTTAGATTGGTCGTTGCTGACCGGAAAATCAAAGCTACCCGCTAGATACTCTAAGGTGTGTTTTTTATTCTTGTCCACCTCAAGATTTAGCGCTTCTTCAATATCCATCTCGGTGCCGTCGAAACGAACTCGTAAAACTCCCATCTTTTTACTTTGTTTAATGTGATATTTATGCTCGCCCTTTCGGTTTTGGATAATTTGGCTAAATACTTTTACGGCGATATGATCGTTTTCAATAAAGTCTTTTAAGATATTTCTTGTAATAGTCTCTGTTGATTGTTGCGTAACAACGCTTCCGTCTTTCGGACAATAAGGGATACCGATTCTAGAGAAGAGTAGTCTTAAAAAGTCGTAAATTTCAGTTGTGGTGGCAACTGTTGAGCGCGGGTTTCTGGAAGCAGTTTTTTGATCGATGGCAATCGCCGGAGCGAGTCCCTCGATATAGTCGAAGTCTGGTTTCTCGATATCGCTTAAAAACTGTCGAACGTACGAGCTTAAACTTTCAACGTAGCGGCGCTGACCTTCGGCAAAAATAGTGTCAAAAGCAAGCGAAGATTTTCCGGAACCAGATAGGCCGGTAATAACAGTAATTTTATTTTTTGGGATTTCGACGGTGATGTCTTTTAAATTATGTGTTCTGGCGCCAACTACTTTAATTTTTTCCATATATTTTTTAATTAATTGATGTAATGTGGTCTGCGAGAGCTAGTGTAGCACTAATTAGGGTGAAATTGCAAGGGTAGGGGGGCTTGCAAATATTTGTAAATCCATTAAAACAGAGAAAGAAACTAGAAGGAGGCGAATGAAAAATATGCAACTAGATGGGTCGGGCGGTCCTGGCACGGTCGTTGGGGTAAATGTTGCCCTATCCGGCACACTAAAAGATCAGAATGACATTATTATTTATGGTATGGTCGACGGCGAGGTGTTCTCGGAGAAGCACGTAAATGTGGGGGAGACAGCGCAAGTAAAAGGTCCGGTAAGGGGGGATATAGTAACGATTTCGGGAACGGTTCGCGGCGAGATTAACGCCCTAACCAGATTAGAAATTACCGAATCTGGGAAGGTTTACGGAAGTATTTTAACCAAAGATTTGGTAGTTAATTCAGGCGCGTTGATTATGGGCCAAGTGGAGATGGGCGAACGCGACGAAGATGAAGATGTAGTCGAAAAAGAAGATAGCGATACCGAGAACGAAAAAACAGACGACGAAGCGGAGGAGAACGAGCAAAACGACGATTTCGATGTCGATAAGAAACCGCTCGGCGATAACGGCGATCGAGATATTTTAGGTGACGATAACTTAGAGCCAGACGAGGAATAGTGCTCGTAAACACGAGTTATGTACTACTACATTCTTGAGGCGCCTCAATCCAGAGCGACGCGTCAAACCTATCAAAGATTACGCGACATATTAACTCAACTCTCCATAGCAGGTGAGATAGTTTCCTCTAGCCCAGCTCGGACTCCAACCGAGCTAGCAGAAATGGGCGCGCGTAAAGGTTACTCCACGATTGTAGCGGTCGGTGGCGATCATCACGTTAACGAAGTTGCTCGCTCGGTAATCGGTAACGCAGAACTAGGAGTGGTTCCGATCGAAGCGAGTAGGTTAGTTACTGATATAATCGGTGTTAACGACATAAAAAGTGCTGCAGTAGCTTTAAAACAACGCCGATTATCGCTTGTAAATACGGTTGTTATTGAACCCGACACGCTGTTATTTTTGGACTGCGAAATTAATACCAATAAATTGGCTAAAATTAGTATTGTTTTAGATAACAAACTTCGGGCTTACGCTTATTTTAATAGATTAACAATTAATAGAAACCTTGAGCTTACACTTGAAAGCGTTCACGAAACCGAAACCAAGAAGATTTTGGGACTATTTACGGTTGGCAGTGAACAGATAAAAAGCCAAAGCCGTTTTCACGCCCGTAATGTTCGGATCGTAACCGACCCAGTTTTGCCGTTAACCGTTGCCGGTAAGCCGATCGCAGAAACGCCGCTCCATTTGCGATTAGTTAGTGACTCATTGAAAATAATTACTAAACGTGGTACACTTCTTGAGTAACATGGCAAATAGTTTTCGCCCTGGTATTGATGTACATTAACCCAACCGTCGTTGAGGTATTTTAGAGTTGAGGAAAAATAAAATAGAAAAACGACTTAAAGTAAACGGTGAAATTACAGCTAGCCAAGTCCATTTAATTATGGACGACGGTCGTTCCGCTGGTGTTGTATCGCTCGATCAAGCTCGGTATTTAGCCGAACAAAACGAGCTGGACCTAGTAGAACTTAACGGTAATGTAAATCCACCGATAGTTAAGTTGCTCGATTATAATAAGTACCGCTATCAACAGGAGAAAAACGCCCGCAGTACCGTTAAACCAAAATCTAACGATCTTAAGGAAATTAGATTAAGTTTTTCGATTGATGAACACGATTTATCAGTTAAAGCCAAAAGAGCGAAAGAATTTTTAGACGCCGGACACTTTGTTCGCGCTTATATTCAGCTTCGAGGTCGCGAAAACGTGTTTCCAGATAAGGCAAAGCAACGACTATTTCAATTCCAGGAGATGGTTGACGGCGAGTTAGAACAACCAGTTACACACGTAGGTAAAAGAGTTCAAATAATAATAAAAAACAAAAAATAATGCCAAAGATTAAAACCCACAAATCATTACAAAAAAGAGTCGAAGTAACTTCGAACAATAAGTTGCGTGCCCGAAAAATGTCGGTTGCGCACCGAGCGAGGTTTAAATCTAAAAGAGCGTTAAAATTATCCACAACCAAACAAAATTTAAGCGCAAAATTATTAAAGAAAATTAAGGCAATAATCTAATGGCAAGAATTAAACGCGGTATTCAGGTTCGTAAAAGACACAAAAAGATTTTAGCTCAGACAAAGGGTTATAAATTAGGTAGAAGTAAATTATTTAGACAGGCCAAACAGGCCTGGATTAAAGCCGGACAGTTTGCGTACAGAGATAGGCGTAACAAAAAACGCGATTTTAGACGACTATGGATCGTTCAACTAAATGCGGCAGTACGCGCTCACGATATGTCTTATAGCAAGTTTATTTTTGGCCTAAACAAAGCTGGAATTACTATGGATCGTCGAGTTTTAGCAGATTTATCGATAAAATCTCCTGCTGATTTTAAGACAGTTGTAGACAAAGTTAAAACCGCACTCGACGCTAACTAATCGCGTCTTCGCTTAAAGACAAAGTTTTTTATCGCTAAACCGAATCTTCGGCGTTCAATTTTTGGACCGTGTAATTTCCAGAATAATAGGTAAATCGTTACGATTATTGCCAGATTAAGTATCGCCTCTACCCGAATTATCCCGTCGCCAAAATCTAATCTTAAAGTGTTTATTAATAATGTTCCTAAAAATAACGCCTCCATTGATAAAAAGAAAACCACCCCTTCGCTAAGACGGTTTTTTAACCAGATTCGATACATTACAACAAATACAACTGCCGCCCAAATGCTACTAAATAAATCGATCGGGAAACTGCCGTTTATGGTAAATAAGCTTGAGCTAATTCGACCGAGCGAACACTCGGAAAGAAAACAACCGAATTTACCGACCGACCAACCGACAAGTAAAGACAGGGCGGCGATATCAAGGACTTGCCAAATCGGATCGCGCTCTCGTTTGGCATGATACAAAAATGCCAAAAATCCAGATATAAAACCACCAAGCGCAACTAATCCGCCTTTCCAAAACAAAAACAGTTGGGCAAAACCTTGAAATTCATCCTGATAAATAAAAAAGTAAGTAATCCGTGCGCCCAGTAGGGCAAAAAGTAAAGTAAATAAAACAGTGTCGAACAAGTGATGCGTAACCATTTTGCGAGATTTAGCCGCCTTAAATAAAAATATGCCGGCTATAATTGTGCCAACGGCAATAAATGTGCCGAACGAATAAAACTTAAAACTGCCCACCTCAAACAAAATTGGTAACATTGTTTCTTATAGTATCGCCTCTAGGATGTTTGTAGTCAAATATTTTACAGCTAATTTTATTGATTTATATAGCTATTTAGTCTAAAATTCTGTTCATGCGCTTAGGCGCAAACTGAACCTTAGGAGGTTAAGCATATGGCTTCAAAGCAAGGATTTCTGTATGATCCCGAGTCCCAGATCGTCATATATTCCAATAAGCGTCTCCCGGATGGTCGAGTTGAGGTGGTGATTGAGATCTCTGACAATATTGCCAAACCTGTTCCGTCGGCTGTGAAATACATGAAAGAGCTTACCAAGCGCGAGAACGAGGTTGGTCAGCTTATAGCACTGGGCTTGCAGAACAAGCACATTGCCTCAAAGCTGAATTTGCAGGAGCAGAGCATCAAGAATCTCGTCAGCAGCATCATGCGCAAACTGGGTTGCAAGAACCGCGTTCAGATCGCTCTCTTTTTCTATGGCGTGAAGAGACCTAGAGAGTTCGTCCCGACGATCTTCTAGCTCGAACCCCTCATTCACTCAAACCGCCCCAGCAATGGGGCGGTGAATTTTAATATATACAAACAAAAAATAATCCGTTTAAATACTAAAGTAAATGCAAAAATTTAAGAGCTTTTTTGAGGTGTTCAAAGTAGTTACCGCCGTCTTTATTTCAGCGGCGATAATTCGCTATTTTTTGCTTCAGCCGTTTGTAGTAGAGGGCTCAAGTATGGAGCCAAATTTCCATAACGGCGAATATCTTTTTGTTGAAAAAATTAGTTACCGTTTTAAAGAGCCAAATCGTGGCGACGTGGTGGTAATGCAATATCCGCGCAATACCAGCGTAAATTATATTAAAAGAATCATTGGCCTACCCGGTGAAACGGTTGTAATAAAAGACGGCAGGGTATTTATTAACGGCACTAAACTAACAGAAAGCTACTTACCGACCGATGAAATTACTTTAAGCTTAATTAACAAAGACGAAGAGTATACGGTACACGTTCCAAGCGGAAAATATTTTGTGATGGGCGATAATCGCGACGCAAGCTCCGACTCCAGAGATGGTTGGTTATTAGACAGATCTCAAATCGTTGGACGCTCGGCGCTTGTAGTGTTACCGGCAAAAGACTTTAAAGCGATCGCTTCGCCTAAATATTAGCTTCTAGCCAATTAGTTATTTCTGATAGGTTTTTCGATTCTTTAGCTGAAACAAAACAGTAATTAAACTTCCCTAAATGTTTGTGTAATTTTACGGTCGCTTCTTGATCGAGTAAATCGGATTTATTAAATACCAGTAATAGCGGTTTTTTTAAACTCTCGGCTAAATAAATTAAATGCAAATCACCCCTAGATGTTCCGAGTGTAGAGTCGATAACAATAATTACGGCATCGGCTCGCTCTACCGCTTGAAGCGTTCTTTTAACACTAAAATCTTCTGGTCCGCGGGTGATTTGACCGCGTCTTCGCACACCGGCGGTGTCGGCGAGTAAGTACTCGCGGCCGTTAAGTTCTAATTTTTCAGTAACGATATCTCTGGTTGTGCCTGAAATTGGGCTAACAACCGCTCTTTCAGATTTAACTAACGCATTTAGTAATGAAGATTTACCGACGTTTGGTCTGCCGATTAACGCGATAACTGGCATAGAGCTAATTATCGGGGTGTAGTTTGGTAAGTAATTAGTTAAATCCTCTAGCAAATCGCCGGTGCCCCTACCGGTTGCGGCTGATACTTCGTAATAAGGCAGGCCCAAGTCAGTGTGGCGGAAAATCTTTTTTTCGCGCGCAAACGAATCGACTTTGTTGGCCACTAGCCAAATAGTTTTTTTACCGCGAAGTGAGTTTAGGTAATTCTTGGCTTGATCGTTTAATCCTTCGCCAGCGTCGTAAAGAAATAATACTAAATCTGCTTCATCTACGGCTTTTTCCATTTGTTTACGGA
The DNA here is from genome assembly GCA_016213365.1 of Candidatus Berkelbacteria bacterium. GTDB lineage: Bacteria > Patescibacteriota > UBA1384 > 2-12-FULL-50-11 > 2-12-FULL-50-11 > JACRAP01. The sequence goes on along the minus strand of JACRAP010000015.1, from coordinate 53,711 downwards.
TATTTTGATACATTTCGCTTTGATCGAGCACTAAGCCACCGGTATCAGCGAGCATAAAATGTTTGCCCTGCCAATTTACGCTACCAAAAACTCGGTCGCGAGTGGTTGATTCTTCCTTGGCTGTTACGGCTTGTCGGCTATCGCTTAAACGATTAAATAATGTGGATTTACCAGCATTAGTCGCGCCGATTAGCGCAACGAGCGGGAGTTGTTGTGTTGTAGATGATGTGTTTTCCATTACAATGCCAGTGATGCTATACGCACAAATAATTATAGCTAAACGTTCTTCAACGCAGGAGCTTACCTACTTTGTGCCAGAGCGAATTATACCTTATATTAAGGTTGGCAGTCTAGTGTCGGTACCTGTTAGAAATAAAATACTAAGTGGGGTAGTTACCGCATTTAAAAAAAACGTTCCAGCCCAAATTAAAAGTAAATTAAAAGCGATCGAAAAAATTGATAAGGAAAAAGTAATATCGAGCTTAACTATTAAACTTTTTGAGCAGTTAAGCAAAAAATATCAGTGTAGTTTAGCCCAAGTAGCCCATATGGCTCTTAAGGGCGACGTTTACGGCGAAAATATTAGTGGCGAGCAATTTGAGCAGATATTTATACAAGGACCGCTTGAGTTTCGGTTACAAAAATATCAAGAAATTTTGAAAAATCTTAATTCCGGACTGGTACTTTTTGCCACCCACGAAATAGCTGAGCATTTTAAGAAATTAATTAGAAATAAAAATATCACTGTCGGTACAATTGGAGAAAGTTTTAAGCCACTTCAAAGTTCGGCGGTTATTATCGTTGATCAATCGGGGAGTTATAACGAACGCAGGCCGTATATAAGTAGTTTGCAAATCGCTTTAATGCGTGCCGAGTTAGAGAAGCGTCGAATTTATATCGGTGAGAGCATTTTAAGTGTAAATTTTATTGCCAAGTTAAGCGTTACTAAGGGAAAAATTTTATCAAATATCCAAGAAAGCGATTATTTAGTAGTAGATAATCAGCGCCACAGCCAGATAAACGAATCGATAATAGAAATCTTGAAATCATCTAAAGAAAATAATCATAAGGTTCTAGTTATTGCACCCTCTGAAAGTTTTGGCGGCGCGATTTATTGTTTAAATTGTAAAAAATTACAACACTGCCAAAAATGTAAACGACCGCTTGGCGCCGTAAACGATGGGGTTGCAATTTGCGGATACTGTTCGCATCAAACGACGTTAATTCAATGTATGTATTGTAAGAACACGAAATTAATCGAACTGGGTTTTAACACCAAGCTAGCCCAAAGCCAAATAAAAAAGTTACTCGGTCCAAATAAATTTACTTTTGTTACCGAGGCGATTTTCTCTTCAGTAATTCCTAAAAGTGATGTAGTTGTGTTACTTGGTTTTGATCGTTACTTAACCAGCTCAAAATATAATCAAACGATGCGGTTATTCGGCTATCTGGTTGAGTTACAAGCGATATCGCCTAAAATCATAATACAAACTAAACTTCCCGATCATCCGTATTGGGGCAACGTCAGCGCGCTTAAGCTTAAAAATATCTTTAAAAACGAACTTTTGGCACGAAGGCGTTATAAATTACCGCCTTACGGCGGCTATTTCGAGCTTATTGGACTTGGTAAGGTTGAAAAAGAAGCCGAACAAATAATAAAAATTGCCGAAGATTTTGGCTGTAGCGTATCTTCGCCCAAAAAACTCAAAGGTTCTAAAACCGTTCTCGAAATATTTCACAGCAATCCGATAGATTTTGATAAGTTTTTGAAAAACATATCACCGGCGTGGCAGATAAAGTTTTAGTAATTATGCTCGACTTTTTATCTCTGATAAGATAAAATTGTGGTTATGAAAATTCGGCTAATCTACGATCCGATTTTACGTAAATCCGTACATGAAGTTACGGTTTTTAATAGTGAACTAAATAATATCGCCGATGAAATGATTAAAACGATGCGCGCTAACGACGGAGTGGGTATTGCGGCCAATCAAGTTGGACTAGACATGAGAATGTTTGTATGTGGTTATAATCAAACTAGCAAAGACGACGAAATCCCAGAAATCCCATTTCAAGCGTTTGTTAATCCAAAAATTGTAAAATTTTCTAAAGAAAAAGATGTATTAACAGAGGGCTGTCTTTCCCTACCAATTCTTGAACTGCCGGTCGAACGCAGTAGCGGTATCGAAGTTGAGTATCAAGACCTACTTGGCAATAAAAAGTCACTTAGAGCAAAGGGGGTTTTTGCGCGAATTATCCAGCACGAGATCGATCATCTAAACGGAATTTTATTTACCGATCGAGCCAAAAATATTTCGTTACTGGAAAATTATCGTTACGCCAAAATAGTATTTTTTGGTAGCGACGAGTTTAGCTTGCCAAGTCTTAAAGAAATGTTCGATGGGGGATTAACGATACTAGGCGTTATTACCGAAAGTCCGAAGCGTGCTGGTAGGGGCGATAATCTAAAACCGACAGTCGTCCAGCAGTTTTGCAACCAAAACGGCATCAGCGTTTTTAACCCTGAAAATAAAAAAGAAATTACAAATATAATTAAACAACTAAAACCCGATTTAATAGTTCTTGCCTCTTACGGAAAGATTCTTGAAAATGCGACGCTCGAAATTCCAATATACGGCTGCTTAAACGTTCATCCGTCGCTTTTACCAAAGTACAGGGGCGCAACGCCGATCCAAAACGCAATCCTTAATGGCGACAAGGAAACTGGTGTAACTATTATGAAAATGAATAGCGAAGTTGATGCCGGTTTAATAATCGATCAACAAAAAGTTGGTTTGTCAGTTGACGCTAACACGGAATCGCTGAAAAATCAGCTCGCCCAAATCGGCGCTAAATTATTAATTAAAAATATTCCGCCATATCTATCCGGACAATCAAAAATCACCAACCAAGCCGGCGAACCTTTGCTAACGAAAAAATTATCGAAAGAGATGGGGCAGATCGACTGGGATCAACCGATCGAACAAATTGATCGTAATATTAGAGCGCTTAATCCTTGGCCGGGGACGTTCACCTTTTTGGACGATAAGAGACTAATAATCAAAAGTGCAAAAGTTGTTGGCGACAAACTCGAACTACTTCAAGTTCAGCTTGAAGGAAAAAATGTAATAAACTTCGACGACTTTAAAAGAGGGTACTTAAACCAATTGACCAAACAGGCGTGGTTTAGTAAAATAGCGTAGATATGTTAGTTATAAGACTTCGCCGAACAGGCAAAAAGAACAAACCAACTTACCGCATAATTGTTGCGGAGCACACCATGCCAGTTAACGGCAAGTTTACCGACGACTTGGGTTTTTATAATCCACACACAAAACAAACCAGTATTAGCAAGGAAAAGGTTGAAAAATGGCTCGGTAACGGCGCCAAACCATCGAACACTGTCGCAAAAATTTTAATTAACGAAAAAATAAAACACAATTCAATCGTTTTTGTGAAGAAAAATAAAAAATCCAAAAAAACTGCCGAAGAGCCAAAAGTAAAGAACGCTCCACAGCAAGAAGCAACTGAAGAAGTAATTGCCGAAACCGAAAACAACACCGAAGCAACAAAAACAAACCCGATTGTTACCGATCAGCCGATCGCCGAAGAAGCTCAAACTGAAGAAGTTCAAACCGAAGAAGTAACTGCTTAAATTCGGTTGCTAAATAACCGTATCTAACTCTATACTAATATTAGGAGGGATTAGTGTTATTTTTTAAGTGGTGGTACGGCGCCGGTTTTGAAGACCAGATTAAGCGTTTTAAACGCAGGGTTTTGTATTTTTCAGACTTCTTTTCGTTGTCGTTATTAACTGCGACATTGTTTTCGCCGTATAAAAACGATGTTGATTCTTACTCTGGTGGCGTTACGGCACAAATTCAACAGCTCAAAGAGGGGTTAATCAGCCGTTTCGTCGGTTTTTGGATTAGACTGGCAATAATTATCGCTGGAAGTACAGTTGTAGGTGTTTTGAGTGTATTTAACTGCCTATGGTTGGCGATTTGGGCGATGATGCCCTTACTTGTTATTGCGTTACCAGTAATTGGAGTGCTTCAATGACTTCTATTCAAATAAGTCGATTAAACTTTATTAGATCCTTTGAGAATCCAATCGTTGGTTTATTAAAAATTACTAGTTACGCTTTTGGTATCGGTGCGTTTCTAATTATTTTTTACAGTTTTATTGCGCCGCTTGATAAAACGATTGTAGCGCTTGCGTTTAGCTTACTCTCGCCGATGGCGGTGTTTTATTCGCTTCAAGAATACGTAAATTATCTAAAGAAAAATCCAGGTTATTTAATTACCGCCCCTGAACGCTCACAACTTGAAAATAATTTCGATTACCCTTCATTGGCGATGTTATTGGTTTTACGAACTAAGGGCTGGAAGGCGCTATGGCGTGAAGCAACAAAAAATGTGCTGGTAAGCGACTTTTTAATGCGATTTGGGTTAACCAGGGGCACTATCAGCTCGTATTTTCCACAAGCTACGCCGACCGAGGAAGAGATAAAACAAATCACCTTACTTAGCGCAACTTACGCCGAGGGAAGTTTGATTTCCAGCTTTGTTTTTCTGGGGGCGATTTTTTCAATGCCACACTTAAAGATCGTTTTAGATAAAGAAAATATCTCACAAAGCGACTTAAATTTACTTATCAAGCATTACATCGAAATAGACGAACAAAAATATCGACAAACGCAATTTATTCCAAACGGCGGAATCGGTAAGGAATTAGCCAGTAGTTATACAAATATTTTAGACCGGTTTACAACTGAAATTCCGGAAAGTATCGGTAACTACACTGAAAATAACCCGATCCTAAAACGCAACAGCTTTTTGGATAAATTGGTTTTAGAGTTAAATCGCGGTCAAACAAACAGCGTAGTTATTACCGGCAATCCGGGCGTTGGTAAGACTGAAATTTTTTATCATTTAGCGGATAAAATTATTCATTTTCAAACTAAAACCGCCCTAGACGGATTTAGTGTGCGAGTATTTGAAACAGCGAAATTTATCAGTTCGATTACCAGTAAAGCCGAAGCCGAGCAATTAGTCTCGATTATTTTTGGCGAAATAATAAAAAATCAAAAAACGGTAATTTTTATCGACGATATTCACCTATTATTAGATAAATCAGAGCAAAAGGGCACCATCAATCTTCAATCCGTATTTATTCCTTATTTTCAAAACCCAGCCGTTAGAATTGTTGGCGCAACCAATAGACAAAACTATACCAAAACGGTTGGATCGGATCCGCAACTCGCAGCCGCCTTACCCAGCTTAGAATTGCCGATGCCGGAAATCTCTGACAGAGTTACTATTTTACTAAATCAGGTGCATCGATTTGAGAATGCCCACAAAGTTTTCTTTTTATTTGAAGCAATTAAATCGATCGTTGAATTGTCAAACAGGTATTTAAGCGATCAATACTCACCCGAGCGAGAGATTCGTTTAGCCGAAAAATTAGCCGTTAGCGCCAGTCAAAGCGGCGAAACGGTAATAAATAGCAAAAGAGTACAAGAAATTGTCGGAGAGATAAGTGATGTTCCAATTTCAGTTAACGAAGCGGATAAAGAAATACTCTTAAATCTCGAACCAAAATTACACGAACGGGTTGTCGGTCAAAATGTTGCGATAAAAGAGATCGCCTCGGCTTTAATTCGGGCACGTTCAGGACTACATAACTCGGATCGACCGATCGGTACGTTTTTGTTTTTAGGTCCAACTGGAGTCGGTAAAACCGAGACCGCCAAAGCGCTAAGTGAGATATATTTCGGCAGTAGCGAGAAAATGGTTCGCTTAGATATGGCTGAATATGCAGATAATACCGGACTACAGAAGTTGTTAGGCGTTTCACCACAAGATCCTGGGGCGCTTGCGCTAATGATTAGTGAGTACCCTTCAAGTGTTGTACTGCTTGATGAAATCGAAAAATCAAGCGAGATGGTAAAAAACGCCTTACTTAGACTACTAGATGAAGGAAAGATCACCACCAATTTTGGCAAGGTACTCGATTTTAAAAATACGATCATCATTGCAACCAGCAACGCCGGCTCGCAGTATATTAGAGAGTCTATAAATAATAACGTCAGTGCAGAGGTTATTTCAAAACAATTAATTGACGTGGTAATTAAAGCAAATAATTTCTCGCCAGAGTTTTTGAACCGATTTGACGGTGTAATTACCTATTTACCACTTACAAAAGACGAAATTAACCAAATCGTTAAGCTGCAAGTGAGTAAAATTATCACTTTGCTTAAAGAACAAAAAGGTATTGATGTTAGTGTGAGTGATTCTGTAATAGACCAACTCGCAATCGAAGGTTACGATCCGTCTTTTGGTGCCAGAGCATTAAATCGGGTAATCAAACAAAAACTCGAAACGCAAATCGCCAAGCTAATCTTAGAAAACAACTCAACTGCCGGTAGTTCAATCGAGATTAATAATCTTTAGTATTTACAACTAAATTAGAGTTTGGTACAAATTTTACAACTGCAGTTTGAAGGTCGAGCTGTGCCGATAATAATTAAGGAATCAAGAATGACAGCACAAACAGAAATGAGTGATCAAGAATACGTAGAAAGCATCGTTAAGCCGATTGTCGATAACCCGGCCGATGTTGTTACGAGTCGAACGCTAGACGAGCGGGGCGTATTAATTCAGCTAAGCGTTAACCAAGCGGATATGGGCAAAGTAATCGGTCGCGAAGGTAGAACCGCAAAATCAATTCGTTCGCTACTTCGAGTATTTGGGGCACGCAACGACGCTCGAATTAACTTAAAAATCGTTGACCCAAGCGGCGGCGAAGTCTCAATTTCAGAAGAACCAAAGAAATCAGACAAAACCGAGCAAGCAACGAGCGTTATTTAGGTGAAATTACAAAGACAGTCCGGATTTTTGGGCTGTTTTTGTGTATAATTTAGCTATGAAAATTACGGTACTAACCTTATTTCCAGAAATGGTTGAAAATGCTTTAAATTTTTCGATTCCCTCGCGCGCTCAAAAATCGGGGCAGTTGGAATTGAAAATTGTAAACATCAGGGATTTTGCGATTGATAATCGGGGAACGGTTGACGATTCGCCGTACGGCGGCGGTCCGGGGATGGTCTTAAGGGTTGATGTTGCGCATAAAGCGCTCGAATCGGCTGATCCAACCCACAAGGCGCTTAGAATTATGCTTAGTCCAGACGGCGAGATATTCAACCAAGAAACGGCGAAAAACTTCAGTCAAAAAAATGAAATGGTAATTTTATGCGGTCGCTACGAGGGATTTGACGCTAGAATTGAAAAATATATTGATTTAAAGCTATCGATTGGCAAATTTGTTCTAAGCGGTGGTGAGATTGCGGCACTTGCTGTTATCGACACAGTAACTCGGTTAATTCCTGGGGTGCTAGGCAACGATAAGTCGATAATCCACGAAACTTTTGAGCAAGATTTATCTGATTATCCGAATTTTACCAGACCGGAAGAGTATTTGGGCAACAAGGTTCCGGAAGTTTTACTAACTGGCCATCACGGGGAAATCGAAAAATGGCGCAACGTCAACAAGAAGTCAGTTTAACAGATTGACAATCCGACTCGCTATGGGGTATTATTACGAAGACTCATGCGCTCTCTACAGGACGAAATAAGACAAGCCCAGCGTGATCTTTTCTGCCCAATCTGCAGTCGCAGGTTCGAATTAAAAGACATCAACGTTCGTGGCGGTAGTAGTCCAACAACAGTAGAGTTGTCGGTGGTTTGTCAGCGCGGTCATTTCCCAGTTGTTTTACTATTACCAGTAACGCTCAAGGAAGTGCTAAAGGCCGGTCCGATTACGGACGGTTTAGTAAAAATCGCATCAAAAAAAATCGACAAAGTATCACAATCCCTAGAGGAATTAATTAAATGACACAAAAAGTAAATTTAGCCGCACAAACACGTGAAGTAACCGGAAAAAAGGTGAAGCGCTTTCGCTTAAAAGGATTGCTTCCAGCAGTTTTATACGGACACGGAACCGACACCAAATCTTTATTTATCGACGAAAAAGAATTTCGACGCGCTTACAGCGAAGCCGGAACCAGTACGCTGGTAGATTTGAAAATCGATGACAAGGATCCAATTAAAGTCCTTTTCCACGAACCACAAGCTCACTACTTAACCAGTAACCCAGTTCACGCTGATTTATACGCTGTTAAAATGACCGAGAAAATTGAAACCGCTATTCCAATACACTACATCGGCGTTGCCCCAGCAGTTGAAGAACTAGAGGGTAACTTTATCTCTAATAAAAACGAGCTCGAAATTAAGTGTTTACCGGGCGATCTTATTTCTGGAGTTGAGGTAGATATTTCTGTACTTGCAACGTTCGACGATCAAATTAAAGTCGGCGATATAAAACTACCAGACACCATCGAAGTATTAGACGATCCTGAAGAAGTCTTGGCCTTAGTAGCCGCTCCAATCTCAGAAGAAGAGCTCGAGGCAGAACTAGCAACTGATGTAAATGAAGCCGAAGCCGCCGCTGTTGAAGAATTAGCAGGTGAGGACGAAGAAACACCAGAGGGTGGCGAAACTGCTACTGAATCAGCTCCTGCCGAAGAGAAGTCCGAATAATTTCAAGTTCTCCTATTATTTCCAAGAGGTAATATCTTTTACCGCAAACGAACGGATAGCGTCTTTTGTTATATCAAAAGCATCTAGTAGCCACTGATTATCTTTGTGGTACTCGTTAGAACCAAACCATATTTTTAGCGGCACGATTCGTCTATCAGATTTTTCCCCACGGTAATTTGTGTAGCTGATAGTTACAATTTGAGATTGGTCGTAAATCATTGGAGCCGAAGGCGGGATTCGAACCCGCGACTTGCTGTTTACGAAACAGCTACTCTACCCCTGAGTTACTCCGGCAGTATGGAAATAATTTTACCACTTTTTGCTCTGTTACTCACTATTCTATCTGGGCGTCCTCGAGACCTGTTTAGGCCTGCATAGGTAGCACTTAATGAGTCACAATTTGGGCAGATAAGTCTTAAGTTTGACTCGGTATTATTTTTCCAATTACCATCTATGTGATCGGCTACGAGCGGAACTAATTTTGTGATTGGATTTAATTTTGACCATCCGCACAGACAGCACCTATTTGAGTATTTAATCCTTAAAAATTTCTTTATATATCTCGAGACTACTCCGTGACCTTGAAGTCCAGTAACCTCTCCAAGTTTCCATATTTTTATATAATGCTTGTACTGGTAAGTTTGTTGACATTTATTTGAACAGTATTTATAAGTAGGTCTTGGATTATTCTTGCCAAAATTAAGAAATGAACTGGATTTAGTATTTTGTAATATCATTTCAAAATACTAAACAAAAAGTATATGAAGTATATGAATAAATCAATACCGTCTCCTATTTCAAAGCTTTTTTGAACGACATAAGGGTTAAAGATACTAACACTACAAACATTCCAGCGGCGGCCAAGAATCCGTAGGTAATATCGCTACTACCCCATCCATTTAATATTAAAGCTCTAATTCCTTCGATAATATAAGTAACCGGATTGTAATCGGTAATTGTTGCAAAGGTTGTTGGCAATAGTTCGCGCGGCGATTGCGAGGTTGTTAAGTATAGTAGTGGAAAAACTAAAATAAACAGTGATTGAACCAGTCGAGCGTTTTGAGTTCGAAGTGCGCTAATCATACCGATACAGCTCCACGCCATCGCAAATAAAATCAACATTCCAAAAATTGCCAGCACACCAGTAAAACCGGCTTGAATTTTTACGCCCCAAATAAGCAGTAGTACTAGCATAATAATTCCTTGACCGATCGACTGAACGGCAATTTCGGTTAGCTTCGCAAGCACAATCGACAAACGATTGATCGGCATAATAATTAACTTTTTAAAGTAGCCACTTTGAATATCTTGAACTAACTCGATTCCGGCGTTACCAGCAGAGAAAAAAATCGCCGTAAAAATTGCCACTGGAGCGATAAAATCCTTGTAGGAAACATCGGGAAATCCAGGGACTTTAGCAAAGCTAGAAAGCGATAATGAGTTAACGGCGAAAAAGAAGATCGGCATAAAAAACGGCGGTAGAAGTGCCAGTAGCGGTCGCCAAATTAGCTTAATGTTACGAATTGACAAATAAAACCAATCGCTGAAAAATGTATTCATTTATCCTCTTGCTCTAGTATACGGGTCGGCCGCGTTTTTATTAATTTCTTCGTTGCCCAAATTACTTCCAGTCGTTTTTAGGAAAACTTCTTCGAGATTTTTGGCATGGTGTTTTTTCTTTAATTGTTCTGGACTACCCATGGTTACAATCTGACCTTTATCCATGATGGCGATTCGTTCGCACAGATTTTCAGCTTCGTCCATAAAGTGAGTTGTTAGGAAAATCGTCATCCCTTCTTTATTGAGTTGCTTAATATGACCCCAAATTAACTGCCGTGCGTGCGGATCGAGACCCTGAGTTGGTTCGTCTAGAAATAGAATTTTTGGTTTGTGGATCAACGAAAGTGCTAAATCAAACCTTCGGCGCATGCCACCGGAATATGTTGAAGTAAATTTATCGGCTACTTTTTCTAGTTCAACTAGTTTTAGTAATTTTTTGATCTGCTCGTCGATATCGGCTTTTGGCATATGATATAGTCGGCCGTGAAGCTGGAGCATTTCGCGGGCGGTAGCAACTTCGTCTAAGCCCACTTCTTGCATCGCAAACCCGACGCGCTTGTAAATTTCGTCAGGATTTTCGTCTAAATCGATTCCGTCAATTAAAATTTTTCCGCTAGTTTTTTTAACTAAATTGACCAGCATATTCATTGTGGTCGATTTACCAGCGCCGTTTGGACCAAGAAAACCAAAGAATTCGCCTTCTTTAACCTCAAAACTTACATTCTTTACCGCTTTTACGTCGCCGGTGTAGGTTTTTGAGATCTTTTTTACTTCAATAATATTTTTTTGCATCTTTGACATTATCTCAAGCGCAAAAAATTTGTAAAGCGCGCTTTACGTTTGTGGAGTTAGCTAAATTTTACGATACAAGTGCGAAAATTTAGTGATAATTGCTAATGCAATACATTGCGACAATATTTAGATTGTTACTAATGAGACGAACGCAGCTATCTCAAAGTTCAGAGAAGCACGTGGACGATCACCCCACTTGATGTCCGTGTCTCAAAAAACAGGTTCACCTCAACCTTTTGCAAAAAACCGGGCTTCGGCCCGGTTTTTTGCAATTATTCACTTTGGGGAGTAGAGGACGCTCGGGGCGTCCTCTTGGGTTAGCCGTCGATTCGGTTTTTGCTGAACTTTCTCGGATCTCCGAACCGGGCTGAACAGCTTGGGCACTCGTAACCAACGATCTTCTCATTGGTAGTTGTGTTCCGATATGGTGGAATGGTTTTGTAGAGTGGTTGGAACTGATTATGTCCACAGTTCCCGCACTGATAGGATTCTACTTCGGGCGGTTGCTCCGTTCGAATTGTTTTCTCTTCAAAACGACGTCCCGTGCCAAGGTGTGGTCTTGATGGCGTATGTTGAACTAACCACTTTGTCCCATTAGCGTCAGTCTCGAACCAGGTTTTCTCTTCATGTATTTCACTTAGCGCTCGCTCGAGACTCGCATTAGGATCAGAATTTTCTGCCATGTGCTTCCTCCTGTGGATTTCTCCCCAAAATGAATAAAATGTTAACTTACAGGGTAATATTTCAAGGGTATATTCTCATAATCTATTATCAAGTTCAACTTTCGCGGCGTTAAATTTTCCAGTATTGTATTTATATGGAGGGCAAAAAAGTCTGTTTTTTTGAGGTAGAGAAGTGGGAGCAGGAGATTTTTTCGCATTATCTATCTGGAAAAGCCGAATTGACTTTTTACCAACACCGCTTAACCCAAAATAACCTAGACGAAGCTAAGGATGCCGATATTATTACCAGTTTTATTTACTCTGATTTATCCGATAAAACGCTTGACCAACTCAAGGGCCTAAAAGGTATCGCCACGATGTCGGTTGGCACCGATCATATCGGCTTAAACGAAGCCGAGAATAAAAACATTACTGTCTGTAATGTTCCTGCCTACGGACCCAATACCGTTGCCGAACACACTATCGCCCTACTTTTGGCGCTGTCGCGTAAAATTGTGCCGTCAGTTGAGCGAACACGCGAAGGCATTTACGAATATCAAGGCCTAACTGGTTGGGACTTAGCCGGTAAAACAATCGGAATTATCGGAACCGGTAAAATTGGAACGTTAGTAGCAAAAGCCACGCTGGGATTAAGTATGCGCGTTGTCGCCTACGATCCGCACCCAAACCCAGAACTCGAAAAACTCGGCGTTGAATACGTTTCGATGCCGCAATTGTTTCATTTAAGCGACGTTATAACGTTGCACGTGCCACTAGCAGATGGAACCAGGCATTTAATAGGTAAAGAACAGTTCGAGCAGATGAAAAAAGGTGTTGTAATTCTAAACACTGCTAGAGGCGCTCTTATCGACGCCCAAGCGCTAATCGACGCACTAAATATCGGCATTGTTGCACAAGCTGGTATTGATGTGCTCGACGACGAAGGATTACTAAAAGAAGAAAAACAATTTTTTTCAAGCTATTTCGATAAAACTGATTTTCAAACGGCGCTGGCAAATCACGCCCTGATGCGCGACGAGCGAGTTTTAGTTACGCCACATAACGCCTTTAACAGTAAAGAATCGCTTCGAAATATTATCCATACAACTGTCGATAATATCATCGGACTACTAGATAACGACCCAATTAACGTTGTCAATAAATAATGCTTTACTTAGCATCAGATCACGCTGGGTTTGAACAAAAAGAGTATATCGCCCACGAACTTGCGCGTAGAAATATCGCCTTTGAAGATTTCGGCAGTTATTCCGACGAGCCGACCGATTTTCCAAAGTACGCTAAAAAATCCGCCCAAGCGGTTTTACGTCATCACGGCCGCGCGATCTTGTTTTGCGGTAGCGGTGTTGGGATGTGTGTCGCTGCTAATCGCTATAAACACATTCGCGCCTTCACCGGCTGGAACAAAGACGTAACTGTTCGGGCGCGTGAAGAGGACGACGTAAATATTCTATGCATTCCCAGTAGATTAATTTCTAACGACGAGGCGTGGGAAGTAGTTTCAACATTCTTATCGACAACATTTTTGCGCGAACCGCGCTATAAAAGACGTCTAGAACAGATCGATGAAGGGTAAATTAACGTTAAGCCCCAGTTTCGTAATACCAGCGATTTTAACCGATAATAAAACGCAGTTTGTTGAGCGGTTAAATTTTGCCGAAACAATCGGTGCAGTTCATATCGACGTGATTAATAACGATTTCTGTTCTGGCTCGAGCTTACCGATTGATGATTGGCCTAATATCAACGTTTCTTACAGCGAAGCGCATTTGATGGTAAAAGAACCGATCGGATATTTGGAAAAATTAGCCACAAAAGGAGTTAGGCGGGCGATCGTTCACGTAGAATCAGACTTTGATTTGATCGAACTACGAAACACCGCTCGAATGCACGATATTTTACTAGGTTACGCGATTAAACCGGAAACAGATTTATTTACCTGCAAGCAATTTCTTGAGCCAAATAGCTATATTTTAATAATGGGTGTTAACCCCGGCGCGTCCGCACAGGAGCAGTTGCCTCAAACAAACAGTGCTGTTAGTTACGTAAAACAATCAACGATGTCGCGAATTACTGTTAGCGTTGATGGCGGAGTGAATACCCAAACGATTAAATTGAACAGAAATGCTCTCGCCGACTTTGTTGTGGCAAGTTCGGCGATATTTAATCAATTAAACCCAACCGAGGCATTTAACCGATTAGCAGGGGAAAATGATGAACGTTAATCAACTGCAAATAAAAGCTAACGAAATTAGACAAAGTATTATCGAGATGCTTCTTGAAGCCGGTAGCGGTCACTCTGCCGGATCACTTGGTATGGCTGATGTGTTTACGGCGCTATATTTTGAAGTTTTGAAAATTGATCCAAGTAAGCCGAATAATCCTAATCGCGACCGATTGGTACTATCGTGCGGTCATATCTGCCCGGTTTTATACGCAACCTTGGCGCATCGGGGATTTTTTGGGCGTAACGAGCTAAAAACTTTGCGAAAATTTGGCTCAAATTTGCAAGGCCATCCCCATATCGGGAGTTTGCCCGGCATAGAAACAACTTCCGGACCGCTCGCACAAGGATTAAGCCAAGCGATCGGTATGGCGCTTGCGGCCAATTTAAACGATCAAGATTATCAAACTTACGCAATATTGTCTGATGGCGAACATAACGAGGGGCAATTGTGGGAGGCGATAATGTTTGCCGTAAAAAATCGGCTCCATAATTTAACGACTATTATAGATAGGAATAATATCCAGATCGACGGCTACACCGAAGACGTGATGCCACTTGAGCCGTTAGCCGAAAAATATCGCGCCTTCAATTGGCATGTGCTTGAAGTGGATGGGCACAATATTAATGAAATTATTTCCTCGCTTCGTCACGCTCGGGCAGTTTTTGAAAAACCAACTGTAATAATTGCGCACACCATACCCGGCAAGGGCGTAGATTTTATGGAGAACGATTATCATTGGCACGGTAAAGCTCCAAGCTCAAAAGAAGCACAAACGGCAATAAAAGAAATCAGAAGTCTTAAAGGCGCAATTAAAAGCGAGCATGACTGAATTAAAATTCATTAACGACGTTAATAGTAATTACAAAGACGAGCTTACTTCTTGTCGCGACGGGTTTGGCGAAACGTTAGTCGAGCTTGCCAAAGACAATCAAGACATAGTTGCTTTAAGTGCCGATTTAACTGAAAGTACGCGCGTAGAAGATTTTGCCAAAAAATTTCCAGAGCGTTTTATTGAGGTTGGAGTGGCAGAGCAAAATATGGCTGGCATCGCTGCTGGATTAGCAATATCAGGCAAAATACCGTTCATAACCTCTTACGCAGTTTTTTCCCCAGGTAGAAACTGGGATCAAATAAGGGTAAGTATTTGTTATAGCAAATCCAACGTAAAAATTATCGGCGCTCATGCCGGAATTTCGGTTGGCGCAGACGGCGCAACCCACCAAGGGTTGGAAGATATGGCGATTACCAGAGTTCTACCAAATTTAGTAGTGCTCTGCCCAGCCGACAAAATTGAAACTCAAAAAGCAGTAATTGAGGCCGTAAAACATCACGGTCCGGTATATATCAGATTTGGCCGTGAGAAAACATCACAATTAACTGTTAATTCGTCACCGTTTAAGATTGGAAAGGGTTTTGAGATTTTACACGGTACAGACGTAACAATTATTGCTTGCGGAGCGATGCTTGCTCGCTCTTTAAACGCAATTGAAAAATTAAACGGCAGTTTATCGGTTGGCTTAATAAATATGCCATCAATAAAGCCGATCGATAAAGAGTTAATTATTGATGTGGCAAAAAATACAGGAGCGATCGTTACTGCCGAAGAGCATCAAATTACCGGCGGACTGGGCTCTGCGGTTGCTGAAGTGTTAAGCGAAAGCGTTCCAACGCCAATTATCAGGGTTGGAATGCTCGATAGGTTCGGCGAAAGCGGCGAGCCAAACTTATTAATGGATCATTATGGTATGGGTGTGGACGATATTATCGCGGCTGTAAAACGCGCCCATAAATTAAAAAATGCTAGTTAATTTAAGTAAAATATTACAATCTGCTTATAAAAATAAGTACGCTATCGGTGCTTTTAATATTACCGCTATCGAAACTGCGCTAGCAATTATGCAAGCAGGAGAACAGGAGAGTTCGCCAATAATTTTGCAAGCAAGCGAAAAAACCATTAACTACTTCGGCCTTGATTTAACCGCTGCAATCGGTCATACCCTTGCCGCAAGGACTACACTACCAGTTGTTTTGCACTTAGATCATGGTAAAAACATCGAGCTTGCTTACAAGGCAATTGAAATAGGGTTTAGCTCGGTAATGCTAGACGTATCCTCAATGACGTTAAACGAACGCATTCCAACTGTAAAAAAGTTTGTGGAATTTGCCCATCGCCACAAAGTAAGTGTTGAGGCAGAAGAAGATGTGATCGGCGGTAAAGAAGACTTTATTAACGGTAAACATCCGCATTTTACCGACCCGAAACGCGCATATATTTTTTGTAAAGAAACCGGAATTGATTGTTTTGCGGTTTCAATTGGTAATCGACACGGCAAAGCCGAACAACACGAGCAATTCGACTTAGAACTTTTAAGTCAAATTAATAAGGCCGTGGATATACCGCTAGTATTACACGGCGCTTCTGCAACGCCGCCTAATTTAATTAAAAAAGCGATCGAGTTGGGAGTTAGTAAAATTAATATCGACACAGAGCTCCGAATAGCTTTTAGCGAGTCTTTGGGTGAGGTTTATCAAGAGCTAGAATCAATCGATCCGCGCGATCAGCTTAGCGAAACGATCGACGCGGTAAGGGAAATTGTCGTAAAGGATATGCGCTTATTTGGCAGTAGTAACAAAGGGTAGTAAGCTGGAAGTATGAATATCGCAATTAATGGATTTGGTAGAATCGGCAGAACTGCCGCGAGAATTTTAACCGAGAAATCACCACAATCTTTAGTGGCAATCAACGACTTAACTGACAATAAAACCTTAGCGCACTTGTTGGCACACGATAGTAATTACGGTCGATTTAAGTACAAAGTCGGTTTTGATAGTGATCATATTATCATTAATGATCGAAAAATCCCCGCATTTGCCGAGAAAGATCCGCTTAAATTGCCGTGGCACGATTTAGAGATCGATGTTGTACTGGAATGCACTGGACATTTTACCAATCCAGATGACGCGAAATTACACATTAAAGCCGGCGCCAAACAAGTGATTATTTCTGCGCCGCCAAAAGGTCCTGCGCAGACCGTAGTCTTGGGCGTAAATCCGGAACAGGCAAACGGTAAGGAAATTATTAGTAACGCTTCGTGCACAACCAACTGCGTTACACCAATTGCGGCGGTAATTCAGTATTATTTCGGTATCGAAAAAGCGATGATGACAACGATTCACTCCTACACCGCCGATCAAAATTTACAAGACGGTCCGCATAAAGATTTACGCAGAGCTAGAAGTGCTGGTATAAACATCGTTCCCACCACGACCGGCGCCGCCGTTTCTGCTACGGAAGTAATCCCTGAATTGAAAGGGCTGTTCGACGGTTTAGCAATTCGTGTCCCAACTTCGGTAGTCTCGCTTAGCGATTTTACGTTTTTAGTAAAAAAACAGACAACTGTTGAAGAAGTAAATGAGGTATTAAAAGAAGCGAGCACACAACCACATTACAAGGGTATTTTGGACTTCACAGAAGAAGAGTTAGTTTCAACTGATTTTATCGGCAATAGCGCTTCAGCGATCGTCGACTTAAAACTCACTCAAGTTGTTGGCGGTAATATGGTAAAAGTAGTGGCATGGTACGACAACGAATTTGGTTACTCAAGCCGATTAGTAGAATTAGCGTTAAGAAAATGAGAACCGGACAATATAAAAACAGTATTATTACCGCCCTTGGACACGCTGGATTTTTAATTGAATTTCCAGATTTGAATCTATCTTTTGCGTTTGATCCGTATGACCTGCAAGAAATAGAAAAGACCGTTGATTTTGTGTTTGTGTCGCATCACCATTTCGATCACTGTGATCCCGCTTCAATTAAGAAGTTAATGAGCGAAAAAACCAAAATAATTGCACCCGAAAATTGCCGCGACGAACTAGAGGAATTTAATGATGCAGTAGTAATAACAGATGGCGTTGAAAAGCAAACCTTTGGAGCCCTCACTTTTTGGGCGATCCCAGCGTATAACATTAATAAATTTCGCACCCCTTCAGAGGTATTTCATCCCAGAAGTTTGGGCGGTTTGGGATTTATCGTTGAAATCGCATCAAGTTCAGGCAAAAACGTACGGTTTTATCACGCCGGCGATACCGATTTTATTGAAGAGATTAAAGAGTTGAAAAAGATCGACGTCGCTTTCTTACCAATCTCCGGTACTTTTGTAATGACTCTGCAAGAAGCGCTTGAAGCAGCAAAAGCGATACAACCTGACATCGTCATCCCGATGCACTTTGGCAAGCTCTTGGGTAGCTCCGCAGATGCAGTCAGATATCAGAATTTGCTTCGTGGTCAAGTTGAAACAATGGTTTTAACCACTACTGAATAATTGAATTTTAAAGCTAAAAAAAGTATAATTTGCAGTGATGAAATTTGTTTATGCCGATAACGCGGCTAGTACTCAAACCGACGAGCGAGTTTTAAGAGTTATTAGTGAAACAGCTAATAATTTTTTCGCTAATCCTTCAAGTGCGCATGCTTTAGGTAAAAATTCCGCTGAAATGTTAAGTAACTCACGCCAAACGGTTGCGGATTTTATAGGGGCAAAATCAGATGAAATATATTTTTGCTCCAGCGGTAGCGAAGCGATTAATTTAGCGATTTTGGGCACTGCTAAGGCAAGTACCAAAAAACATATTATTACTACCAAAATCGAACACCCAGCCGTTAAAAATACCTGTTTATCGCTTGAAAAGAGCGGCTACAACATAACATATTTAGATGTGGATAGTTTCGGTTTTATTTCGGTTTTAGATCTTAAAAAATCAATTACAAACGACACATTAATGTTTGTGTTAGCGTACGGAAATAGTGAGATTGGTACGCTAGCCGATGTAAAAGCAATAAGTGAAATTTGTCACGAAAGAGGTATTTTAGTTGTTGTTGATGCCTGCCAAAGTGCCGCATACTTGCCGCTAAACATTAACGATTTAGGGGCGGATTTGTTAATCTTTAACGGCTCTAAAATGTACGGTCCAAAAGGTGTTAGCGCGCTATACGTAAAAGAAGGAATCAATATTTTCCCGATAATTTACGGCGGCGGACAAGAAAAGTCGCTTCGAAGCGGAACGGAGAATTTAGCTGCTGTTTGTGGCCTTGCCAAGGCCTGTCAAATTGCCAAGAGCGAACATGGTGACTATACAAAAATTATTAGCGATCTAAACAAGAAGTTAGTGAACGAGCTCAAGGATATGGGCGTAAAAATTAATGCCGAAACACCACATAAACTGCCCAATCACATCTCGGTAATAATTGAAAATACCGATTCAACCGATTTAGTCCAAAGCTTAAGCGAGTTAGGGGTTTACGTTTCCTCTGGTTCTGCCTGTAGTCAAAAATCACAAACAGAGTCGCACGTATTAAATTCAATCGGATTAAAGAGCGACCAAATAAATAAAACTATAAGAATTACTCTTGGAAAATATTCGCAAAAAGAGGATATTAACGCTATTATTGAGGCAATCAAAAAGATTCAAAGGGGGTAAATGTTAGAGCCAAAAAAGTTTGATTCGATTAAAGAGCTAAGCGGAATTAGCGAGCGAACTATGACCGAACACTATAAGCTTTACGAGGGGTATGTAAAAAAAGTTAATGAGATCGAAGAAAAGCTAAAGAGCGTCGATTTATCGCAGGCCAACCAAAGTTACAGTGATTTTAGAGAATTAAAATTAGAGTACTCATTTGCAGTTGGCGGTGTTAAAAATCACGAACACTACTTTGAAATTTTGGGTGGTAACGGCGGAATGCCAAGCGGTAAATTGCTTGAACTGATCGAGCGTGATTTTGGTTCGTATCAACAATGGTTAGATGATTTTACTGCTACCGGTATATCAGCGCGTGGCTGGGCGTGGCTGGCTTACGACTGGCAAACAAATAAACTCTTTAACTATTTGGGCGATAGTCAGAATTCTTACCCAGTTTGGCACTGTACGCCGTTAATTTCACTCGATACTTACGAACACGCCTATTATCTTGATTTTGCTACAAACAGAAAAGAATACATCGGTGCCTTTATGAATAATCTTAATTGGCAGGCCGTCGAAGAGATCGTCGTTAAAACCGGTATAGATAAATTGTAATGATAATCGGCGCGCACGTTCCCACCGCTGGCGGTTTAAAAACTGCGCTAAAAGTCGGCGAAGAAATTCAGGCCGAGGCGCTACAAATTTTTCCATCAGCGCCTCTGCAGTGGAAAATTAGGGGCTGGAGCGACGAAGAGTGCGCAGAGTTTAAAAAAAGTTGGCAAAAAAAATATAAGCAAGTTGTCTTTCATGGTATTTATTTAACAAATTTAGCGGGCGCATCGGCAGAAAATTTAGAAAAAACAAAAACGGCGCTCATCGAAACACTGACACTTGCGCCCAAAATTGGAGTTGTTGGAACGGTTTTTCACCCCGGAACTTATAACGGCGGAATAAAAAAAAACGCTGAGCAAATTAAGGAAGTAATTAAAGCGGTGCTTGAAAACACTCCGGCGCACTCAATGTTAATTTATGAAAACTCTGCTGGCTCAACAATCGGCGGCAAGCTTGAAGATTTAGCTTGGCTCGTAAATAATTCTAGCGATAAAAGCAGGGTCGGAGTATGTTTGGATACCTGCCACGCTTTTGCATCAGGTTACGACATCTCTACAAAAAACAGTTACGAAGAATATATTAAGCAAGTCGATAAAATTATCGGTCTGGAAAGAGTTTTTTGTTGGCACTTAAACGACTCTAAATTTGGTTTAGGTGAAAAACGCGATCGGCATGAAAATATCGGCGAAGGCAAAATCGGTACTGATGTATTCGGGTATTTAATGAACGACAAGAGATGGGAAAATACGGCTGGATACTTGGAAGTCCCAGGTTTTGAAGATAAAGGTCCGGATTTAAAAAATATTGAGATATTAAAAGGACTTAGAAAGTAAGTCAAGTATTCTGAAGCGATTTTTTGGCTTGGCGTTTTCGCTGAAAACTAATCACAAAACGGTGAACTTCGTCGCGAATTTGCGAAAGTAAACGCAGCCCAAGCTCCCTCTTACTTACTGCTAGCGGTCTTTTTTTATTCGGTAAAAAAATTCGATCAGGTTTTTTGGCAAGACTGATAATTATTTTTGGTTTTGTTTTAGCTTCCGCGAGCCCCTTTAAAGCAAAATCTAGCTGAACAGGCCCGCCGTCTACCATAAAAATATCCGGAACAGGTCTATCAGTGTCGTTGAAGCGTCGTTTAACTACTTCTTTAATCATCGCAAAATCGTTCTGGCCGCTTACAGTTTTAATTTTATATTTTCGATAATAATTTTTGTCGGACTTGCCTCTGTAAAAGCTTACGATCGCACCAACCGGTTCGCTCTCGCCCAGATTTGAAATATCAACCGCCTCGATAGTTGTTGGAACAAAATCAAGACTTAGCATCTCTTTAAGACTAATTAATAATTTCGCATCTCTACTTCTTTTAAGCAGGTACAGCTCTAACTGATTTTGGGTGTCTGTAAGACAAAGCTGATATAACGC
The DNA here is from genome assembly GCA_016213365.1 of Candidatus Berkelbacteria bacterium. Classification (GTDB taxonomy): domain Bacteria; phylum Patescibacteriota; class UBA1384; order 2-12-FULL-50-11; family 2-12-FULL-50-11; genus JACRAP01. Next base: position 32,360 of record JACRAP010000015.1, on the reverse strand, counting down.
AAGTTTTTCGCCGCGTTTCGGTACTTTTATAACGATGTTTTGTTCCAAATTAAGTAAATCAATTACATCTTCTGCAGGCGCGATATTAACTAAAAGAAGCTTAGGTAACGGTGTTTTGAAGCGATAATAATCGACTAAGAATCGATTAATAACCTCACTTTGGTCGATAACTTTACTGTGGAAGAAAAAATTCTGCCGCGATGTAAGCCGTCCTTCGATAACCGAATTTAACCCAACGGTGGCAGTATTATCCGCAATTTGAACAGTTACAACATCATAACTATCTAAATTGGTTGAAATTACGTTTTGGTCAACGCTGGCGTTATTTAAACTCGTTAATTGATCGCGCAACTTAGCCGCTAACTCAAATTGATTGTTTTTCGACGCTAAATCCATTTTTTGTTGTAATAATGTGTGCAAATTTTTATGATCTCCCTTTAAGAAATCCAGAGCTTGGCTGAATCTAGTCAAATATTCTCTTTCTAAGTTAACTTGCGGACAAGTAAACCCGTACATCTGACATTGTAAACAAGCACGGTCGCTTGGGGTTATTTTTTTATTTGAAAAATGGACGCCGTAAAAAATTCTTGATAGCTCAATTAAGTTATTTGCGATTCGTCCGTTTAAAAACGGTCCAAAATACTTTGCCTTGTCCCGGCTTTGTTTGCGACTTATCGAAATTCTAGGAATCGGTTCGTTTAAATACGCCTTAATATAAGGGAAAGTCTTATCGTCAGTTAGGCGAATATTATATTTTGGCTCGTGCTCTTTTATTAAAGTTGACTCTAATAGTAGTGCTTCAGTTTCGTTTTTTACAGTAATTGTTTCGATACTTTTTGCCTCTGTCACCATTACCGCGATCCACGGACGCTCGATTTGTAAATCTTTTACTGGTCGAAAGTAACTATTAACCCGACTTTGCAGGTTCTTAGCTTTTCCTACATATAAAATATCGCCCGAACTATTTTTAAAAATATATATTCCAGCGCTTTTAGGATACGTTCTAGATTTGATTGTATCTGTTAGCATTGACAATTAATTATAACACCAGTAAACTATTAGCTGTTCGGAAGTCACAGCCCCGCCACGGAAGGTAGAGGTACTCTCTCGACTCCGGTGATCCGAACATGGGCGACCAAACTCCATACGCCCGCCCGGCAACCCAGGGCCCACGCAAACTGCTTCGCGTTGGGCCCTCCTTTTTTATAAAATATTCTTTAATACCCCTCCTGTTAGCGATGTTTTCACGCCCGCTACGTCTTCTGGAGTACCTTTTGCCACAACCTTACCGCCGTATTCGCCGCCACCTGGGCCAAGATCAATAATCCAGTCGGCCGATTTTATTACGTCTAAATTATGCTCAATTATTACAACGGTGTTGCCGCGATTAACTAATTCTTGGAGCACTCCTAATAATTTTTCAACGTCGGCAAAGTGTAAGCCAGTTGTAGGTTCATCGAGAATATACAATGTTTTACCAGTTGAGCTGCGTGCTAACTCGGCGGCAAGTTTTATTCGCTGTGCCTCGCCACCAGAAAGCGTTGGCGCACTTTGTCCTAGCCGAATATAACCAAGACCAACTTTCTGAAGAGTTTTAAGTTTATTCGCTAAATTCGGGATCGCTTCAAAAAACTCCAGCGCTTCATCGATTGTCATATTTAATACTTGGCTGATATTTTTGCCTTTCCATAATACCTCAAGCGTTTCTCGGTTATACCTTGTGCCCTTACAGACGTCGCAAGTAATATAAACATCTGGCAAAAAATTCATTTCAATTTTTATCTGACCGTCGCCTTGGCAGTTTTCACAGCGTCCACCAGTAACGTTAAAACTAAAACGGCCGGCTTTATAACCGCGACTTCTGGCGGCGGGCGAAGAAGCAAATAGCGCTCGGATAAAATCAAACGATTTCGTGTAAGTTACGGGATTGGATCTGGGCGTACGACCGATCGGAGATTGATCGATTTCAATTAATTTATCGATATGCTCAACGCCTAATATTGATGCATGTTTACCGGGTTGAGGAGTTTTTAACCCTAATCTTTTGTGCACGGCCTTACTTAAAATCTCGCTAATTAAAGTAGATTTACCCGAACCAGAAACTCCGGTAACAACAGTTAAGCGAGAGAGCGGAAAACTGGCAGTGATACTTTTTAAGTTATTTTCCGAGGCGCCGTTAACGACAATTGATGGGTGAAGTTTTTTAATTTCTCTGCGTTTTGGAATTAATATTGTTTTACTACCGTTTAAATACGGCGCAGTAATTGAATTTGGGCTTTTTAGAACTTCGTCGTAGGTTCCAGCGGCAACAATATTTCCGCCGTGTTCGCCCGCCCCTGGCCCGATATCAACTAAGTAATCAGCGGCTTTCATTGTTTCTTCGTCGTGTTCAACTACTATCACTGTATTACCCAAATCACGTAGCCGCTTTAGGGTTTCTATCAGCTTGGCGTTATCGGTTGGATGTAAACCAATTGTCGGTTCATCTAATACGTATAAAATTCCAACAAGCGCCGAACCGATTTGAGATGCTAAACGAATTCTTTGAGCTTCGCCGCCAGCTAATGTTGTTGCACTTCTATTTAAGGTTAGGTAGCTAAGCCCAACTTTTGCTAAGAATTCTAAGCGATTAGTAATTTCGTATAAAACTTTATCGGCGATCATTTGTTCGCGATTATTTAATTTAATCGATTTAAAAAACGACAGCGCTTCGTTAATTGAAAGCGCCGAAACTTCAGCGATGTTTCTTTTGCCAACCTGAATAATTAACGCATCTTGTTTTAAACGCGCGCCGTTACAGGTTGTACATTTGTTGGTAAGCATATACTGTTCGATTTCTTCGCGAACGCTATCAGATTCGGTTTCGCGATATCGAGTTTCCAAATGGGGGATTAGCCCCCTAAACCAAACGTTAAAGAATTGCGGCGAGCCGTTGGAAAAATATTTTAGTTGAAGTTTTATCGGTGCGCCGACGCCGTAAAGTATTTTATTTATTTTCCCTTCGTCAAGTTTATTAATCGGTTTGTCGATCGGTAACTCAAAATAACTTGCCAAATTTTTTAGCAGTACACCGTAATAATTAGTTGGACTATACGTCCACGGTAAAATTGCACCCTCTTCGATGGTTAAGTTTTTATCTGGGATAACCAGCTCCAAGGCGATATCTTTTTTAAAGCCAAGCCCGTGGCAATCTTCGCAGGCGCCGTAAGGACTGTTGAAAGAAAACGATCGCGGCGAGATTTCGCCTAGTGAAAAACCGTCGTAAGGGCACGATAATTCTTCGCTAAGTAATATTTCGTCCGATTTATCGCCTACAGCGACCATCACCATTCCTTTACCTATTTTAAGCGCAGTTTCGATCGCTTCGGTTAAACGAATTCTTGAGCTTTGGCCGGCCACTAACCGATCGATTAAAACCTCGATATTGTGGGCTTTGTAGCGATCAAGCTCAATTCGTTCGGAAAGATTTTTAATCTCACCGTTTATGCGCGCCGAGCCGAACCCACCCTTAAATAAATCGTAAAGTAACTGGTGATATTCGCCTTTTCGACCGCGTACAACCGGCGCAAAGATTGTAATTTGACTGCCGTTTTCGATGCTACTTACTAAATCAACCATCTGATCGACGGTCTGGCGACTAATCGGCCGACCGCATTTAGGACAGTACGGCACGCCGATTCTGGCAAAAAGTAAACGTAAGTAATCGTAAATTTCGGTAACAGTTCCAACCGTGGAGCGGGGATTGTGCGACACCGTTTTTTGATCGATAGAGATGGCAGGGGATAATCCTTCGATGTAATCCACATCTGGCTTTTCCATTTGGCCCAAAAATTGACGCGCGTAACTCGAGAGCGACTCCATATAGCGGCGTTGACCCTCGGCGTAAATCGTGTCAAAAGCCAGCGAAGATTTACCGGAACCCGAAAGCCCAGTAAACACAATTAGTTTGTTGCGCGGAATCTCTAAATCAATATTTTTTAAATTATGCTCACGCGCACCTTTAATGAAAATCTTATCTTCGCCCATAAAGCATATTTTACCAAACAATTCCCGAAAAAAGTAACAAATAAAAAATGTTATCATAATTATATGACAATTTTGTCTGCAGAGAGAGGTTCGATTGAATTTGGGCAGCAAGTAAATAATAAATTAGAGCTTTCTATTGAACGTAAAAAATTACTCAAGTATAACGCTCTGCAAATAATTACAGGTTATTTAATTAATTTCTCAACCGAAAATGAGAGTAATTGGAATAATTATGCTGAAAATCTAAAAGCGTATTCCGATACTAATAAAATTGCAATTGAAAAAAAAATATTCAGGAGAAGAAAGGTTTGTTCTAAATTCTATTAATCAAATGTTTGGGGAGCTAAATTCAGGATATTTATCGTTACAAAATCCTAATATTGAAATCCAACAGACAGGAGCGATAGAAGCATCTGCAGGATGGCAGGCAAGTGCAATTGCCGCTTTAACTAGATTTTCTAATCTGAAGATTTCCCCAATAGACGACCGAAGATTGCTAGACTTCTTTTATTATTTTGTAGATAAATCTACAAGAAAACTTGATAGTAATCCTATCACAGCAAAAGAAACGGTTGGAAAACTCGTCTCGGGAGTGTTTGGCGCAACTGCTGCAACAAAATTCTTAACTAATAATGGATATAGGGCATGGCTTCCAGAGACTGATGATGATGTTAAACATAAAGTTGATTTAATTTTTTCAAAAAGCGGTGATACTTCAGGAAAAACTAACTATAAACTGGCTCAAATTAAATCTGTTAGATCCAGCGAAGATGGGATTGAGATATACGACGACCCTTCCCACTTAGGTAGATTAGACACAAAGGAAACACTTGACTGGGAAAAGTTAACACGTTTTAGCGCTGCAGTTGACAGTACTTTCGGAGGAGAATCACTTGACTTTTCACCTGTATGGGTTAAAATATCACACGTTGGTTTATCAGAACCCGATGACTGGAGAGAAGCAATCGATTTCATCGGATCGTGCGAGTTAGATCAACAAGGAGGTGAAGATGGGTCCTAAAGATCCACGATATAAGGATGAAGAACAAGTCGGTTTAGAAACCGACACTCTGAAACTTCCCGATACCCTCTCGGGGATAATCAACCCTGATAGGGAGCTGAAAGAAGGGGAAATCGACGACGAGCCAGGCAAGTAGCTGGCTCGTCATTTCCAATCCGTTAAATCTTTTCTTTCCTTTTGCATTTTTTTCAACTTTATCACTTCGTCGCGCAGAATCGCCGCAAGCTCAAATTGCAATTCTTGTGCCGCTAGCTTCATTTGCCGTTCCTTGTCTTTAATCATCGCGTCAATATTACCTTTGGCTAATTCTTTCTCGATTTTGTCTAAACCAACCGATTCGCTTAATTCGCGCTCGATAATGCTAGTAATCTCTTTACTGATAGTTTGTGGGGTTATTCCGTGTTTTTGATTATACTCGGCTTGAATTTTGCGGCGCCGATTAGTTTCAAAAATGGCTTTTTGCATCGAGTCGGTAATTTTATCAGCGTATAGTATTACTTGCCCCTGTACATTTCGGGCGGCGCGGCCGATAGTTTGAATTAAACTTCGCTCGCTACGTAAGAACCCTTCTTTATCGGCGTCTAAGATTGAAACCAGCGAAACTTCTGGCAGATCCAACCCTTCTCTTAACAGGTTTACACCGATTAAGATATCAAAAATTCCTTTTCGTAAATCACGAAGTATCTCCACTCGCTCTAGTGTTTCGATACCGCTATGCAAATATCGGACTTTGTAATTTTTTTCCTGTAAAAACTCCGCCAACTGTTCCGCCATCTTTTTAGTTAACGTTGTTACAAGCGTTCTCTCTTCTTTTATTACTCGTTTATCGATTTCACTAATTAAATCTTCCACTTGATTTTCAAGCGGCTTGATCACTATTTCGGGATCAAGTAAGCCGGTTGGGCGAATAATTTGCTCAACAACTTGTTGGCTATTTTGCATTTCGTAAGGTCCAGGAGTCGCAGAAGTGAATATTAGTTGGTTAATTTTTTGTTCAAATTCGTTAAATTTGAGCGGTCGATTATCGCGCGCCGACGGCAAGCGAAAGCCGTGTTCCACTAAAATATCTTTTCTAGCCCGATCGCCGTTATACATACCGTTAATTTGAGGGATTGTGACGTGCGATTCGTCGATAACCATCAGAAAGTCTTTAGGAAAATAGTCCATTAGAGTGTTCGGGGATTCGCCCGGCTGACGACCGTCGAAATGCCTTGAGTAGTTCTCGATACCGTTGCAGTAGCCGATCTCGCGAATCATTTCCATATCGTAAGCGGTGCGGCGCTTTAGTCGTTCGTACTCAAGTAATTTTTTTTCTTTTTCTAGTTTTGCCAATTGTTCGTCGAGTTCAGTTTTAATAGATTTTAAAGCGCTCTCAATTTGCTCGGGCGGAGTTACGAAGTGCTTACTGGGGTATATTACGCAAAAGCGCAACTCATCAAGTACCATGTTAGTAACTGGATCGATTTCTTCAATTTTTTCAATTGTGTCGCCAAACATCGAAATTCTAGTAACTCGTTCGCTATTAGCCGGCATTATCTCTAAAATTCCGCCGCGAAGTCTAAATGTACCGCGCGATAATTCGAGGTCGTTTCTTTGATACTGTAGAAAAATTAGTTTATCGATAATTTCTTCTCTGTTAATCGGCGCATCTTTTGTTAAAACAATCGTTGCTTTTTGGTATTCCTCGGCTGAACCTAGGCCGTAAATACACGAAACAGATGCGACAATAATTACATCTTTCCTACTAAGTAGCGCTTGGGTGGCGGCGTGGCGCAATCTGTCGATTTCGTCGTTAATTTGCGCTTCTTTCTCGATATAGGTATCGCTATTTGGCATATACGCTTCTGGCTGATAATAATCGTAGTAACTCACAAAGTATTCGACGGCGTTTTTAGGAAAGAATTTGCGAAATTCGCTAGTTAGTTGTGCGGCCAAGGTTTTATTATGAGCGATAACCAAAGTTGGTTTTTGGACTTGTTGGATTACGTTTGCGATTGTGTAGGTTTTACCCGAACCAGTTACTCCAAGTAAGGTCTGTTTGTTTTTTTTGTTTTTCAAGCCCCCAACAAGCGCCGAAATCGCTTTCGGTTGATCGCCAGCTGGTTTTAAATCGGTTGAAATATCGAATTTCATTACTGCGTAATTATAACGTATATATGGTTAAAAATATATTTAGCAGTAATAAAAACTTGACAGATAGGTTTCAGGTATTTACTAATATATTAGGTACGTACAGGTAATGAATTTATAATAATTTGGGAAGGGAGGTGAAAGAAATGGCATTTAGCACACAGTCAAAAAAGTCGGGCAAGACTTATTACTTGCACCACAAAAAAGTTACTCTACGTGGTGGACGAGAACAGACCATTTATTTCTTCGCCCAGGACGTTCGTGACGGATCTCTTGATGCAGTTCCAGCCGGTTACGTGGTAATGGAAAACGCACGAACAGGTCTCCCAATGTTGAAGAAAGGTTAGTTTAGCTGTTTGTCAGCTTCAACAAGATCCGCAGCAATGCGGATTTTGTTGTACAATTTATTAATAAATGACCAAGAAAATTAAGATTGCGCTGGTGCACGATTCGTTTACGCAGTGGGGCGGCGCCGAACGTGTGCTTAAAACTTTCAGCGAAATTTTCCCAGAAGCGCCGATTTATGTATTGGTGAAAGACCAGCAAGTAGTTCATAAATTTCTGCCCGGGAAAATGGTAATACCCAGTTTTCTGCAAAACTATCCGGGTATGCCTTCAAAATTAAAGTATTATTTCTATCTTATGCCTAAAGCCGCTGAGTCGTTTGATTTTAGTTGTTACGACATCGTTTTATCGGACTCCTCAGCATTTAGTAAGGGAGTTAAAACCAGCAAAAAAACAAAACATATTTGCTATATGCACACACCAACTAGATATCTAACCAGCGACGAACAGCAGTATTTTGCAGATGCAAAAATTCCGTTACCGATAATTGGACGGCCAATAGTGAGGGCGTTATTAAATAAACTAAAGAAATGGGATTTTAAAGCGAGTAAACGACCCGACGTACTAATTGCAAATTCAAAATTTATCGCAACAAAAATAAAGAAATATTATAAACGTGACGTTGACGCGGTAATTTTCCCACCAGTAGACACGGCAAAATTTAAAATATCTAGCAAAATTGAGGACTATTTTTTAGTGGTTGCGCGCCTAGAGCCGTATAAAAGTACCGAACTTGCCATTCGGGCCGCAAATAAATTAGGAATTAACCTAAAAATTATAGGCGAGGGTAGCGATAAAGAGAGATTGCAAAAAATTGCCGGTCCGACGGTAAAATTCTTAGGTAGCTTATACGACAAGGAAATTGCCGATATTTATTCTAAGGCCCAAGCGCTAATCTTCCCACAAATAGAAGATGCTGGTTTAACCCCGCTTGAAAGTATGGCATCTGGGCGGCCGGTTATAGCTTTTGCAAAAGGTGGCGCGCTCGAATCGGTAATTAACAGGAAAACGGGTATCTTATTTAACGAGCAATCAGAAGAGTCGTTAATCGAGGCAATACATAAATTTAAAAATACTAATTTCGATCCAAAGTTTATTCGAAATCATGCAAAAAAGTTTGATATCGCTAAATTTAAACAAAAAATTAGCGAAATAGTTGCAAAAAATTCATAAGCATAGTAGCTTCGAAAATGCGGGTATTCACGTTGTTGTCTTACTCTTAGGGTCGGACGAGTTTGACGCGATACCCGCGCCAAATTTAACTTGGTAAAACTCAAAATATATGGTATGGTGAATTAAATGTCAGCCGAATATTCTGCTTCGCAGATCACAGTTTTAGAGGGATTAGAACCGGTACGTAAGCGACCGGGAATGTATATTGGTGGAACCGGAATCGAAGGGTTACACCATTTAATTTGGGAGATTTTAGATAACTCGATCGACGAGGCGATGGCTGGCCATGCCGATACCGTTAAAATATTTTTACTTGAAGATGGCTCAGTATCAGTAGAAGATAACGGTCGCGGAATTCCGGTTGATATTCATAGCGCCACAAAAGTAAGCGCACTGGAAACGGTTTTAACTAAACTTCATGCCGGCGGAAAATTTGGCGGCGAGGGCTATAAAGTTTCCGGCGGACTTCACGGCGTCGGTAGTTCGGTTGTTAACGCATTATCAGAAACGCTGAAGGCGGAAGTTTATAAAGACGGTAAAATTTACCAACAAGAATACACGCGCGGCAAACCAAATTATCAGGTAAAAGCAGTCGGTGAAACTTCTAAAAACGGTACAAAAATCACCTTTTTACCAGATACGGAGATTTTTCCAAAAATTCAGTTCTCGCGAAAAACAATAATTGATCATATTAGACAGCAAGCTTATTTAACAAAAGGAATTAGGATCGAAATCTTCGACGAGCGATCAAGCGAAAATATCGCGCCGGAAGATCGACAGTATCCAAGTAGTTATACCTTCCATTTTCAAGGCGGTATCGCGGCGTACGTAAGTCATTTAGTTCGACATAAAAAAACAATATTAAGTGAGCCAGTTTATTTCAGTAAGTCGATCGGCGACGCCTATATCGAAGTTTCATTTACTTACGTCGACGATTACAACGAGCACGTTTTTTCGTTTGCAAATAATATTCATACGATCGAGGGCGGTACCCACTTAACTGGTTTTAGGTCGTCGATCACCAGAGTAATTACCGATTACGCTAAAAAATTAGCCGCAAAAGATAGCGACGTATTATTTACCGGCGAAGATATTCGCGAAGGATTAACCGCCGTGATTTCCGTAAAACTACCTGAACCGGAGTTTGAAGGGCAAACCAAGTCTAAATTAGGCACGCCAACGATGCGCGGACAAGTTGAAACAGTAGTTAACCAGGCGTTAGCGCAATGGATGGAAGAGCATCCGAGTGAATCGAAGTCGATTATCGAAAAAATTTCCGTAAGCGCTAAAGCCAGACTTGCCGCAAGGGCCGCTCGTGATGCAGTTATTAGAAAAGGCGCGCTCGAAGGCATGACTTTACCGGGTAAGCTCGCCGATTGTTCCGAAAAAGACGCTTCCAAAAGTGAGCTCTATATCGTTGAGGGTGACTCGGCTGGCGGTTCGGCAAAACAGGGCCGCGATCGAAAATTTCAAGCGATATTGCCACTTAAAGGTAAAATTCTTAACGTTGAACGGGCAAGGTTAGATAGAATGCTTACCAGCGATGAGATTAAAGCTTTAATTGTCGCACTTGGAGTGGGCGTTGGCGAAGAGATAAATATGGAAAAAATTCGCTATCACCGCGTGATAATAATGACCGACGCAGACGTTGACGGCGCCCATATACGAACACTTTTACTAACACTGTTTTACCGACATTATCCAGATATAATTAATCAAGGATATTTATACATCGCCCAGCCACCGCTTTTTGGGGTTAAATTCAAAAACAACATTACTTATGTGCATAGCGAAGAAGAGCGCGATAACGTTTTGGCGGATTTGAAAGCTAAGAATAACGGCGTTTTACCTGGTCTAAACGTTCAACGATATAAAGGTCTTGGCGAAATGAACCCGCAACAGCTTTGGGATACAACCCTAAACCCTGAAAATAGAATTTTATTACGTGTTAACATCGAAGACGCAGAAAAAGCCGACGAAATATTCTCTAACTTAATGGGCGACGAAGTGGCGCCGCGTAAACGGTTTATCCAGAGCAGGGCAACAAGCGCTCAAAATATAGATTTCTAACCATGAATTATTCAAATTACCCGAAGTATATAAACAGCGATGAACCGGAGGCAAAGCCGACGATTCAGAGCCGTGCAACAAGCGCTCAAAATATAGATAGTTAAAAATGGAAGAAACGCAATTACCACAAGAAGAAACAACCGAAGAACTACCCCAAAGTAGCGAAGTTATGGACGAAAAAACCGACTTTGGTTTAATTCGTTCGCGCTCCATCGTTAACGAAATGACTGATAGCTATTTAGACTACGCCATGAGCGTTATCGTTTCGCGCGCCCTACCAGACGTTCGCGACGGCTTAAAGCCAGTTCACCGCCGAATTCTTTACACTATGAACCAAATGAATTTGGGACATACCGCCAAACATCAAAAATCAGCAAAAATTACCGGTCAGGTACTTGGTTTGTACCACCCGCACGGCGATAGTGCAGTTTACGACTCGATGGTGCGAATGGCGCAGTGGTGGAGTTTACGCTTACCGCTAGTTGATGGGCAGGGGAACTTTGGTTCCATGGACGGCGACTCCCCGGCGGCGATGCGTTACACCGAAGCCAGATTATCTTCAGTTGCAAGCGCACTGCTTCAAGATATCGAAAAGGAAACAGTTGAATTTCGAGAAAACTACGACGGTACCCAACAAGAACCAGTAGTTTTACCAACGCGTTTACCAAACTTATTAATTAACGGCTCACAAGGTATTGCAGTTGGTATGGCAACTAATGTGCCAACCCATAATCCGATCGAAGTAATCGACGCGCTCTTATTGTTACAAAAAAATCCAACCGCCGGAGTTGATGAGTTGATCGAAGTGATAAATGGGCCAGATTTTCCAACTGGTGGAATTGCTTACAACATCAACGATATTAAAGAGGCGTTTTCAACTGGACGTGGCCGTGTAATTGTCCGCGGCAGAGCCGAGATTGTTGAAGATAAAAAGCGCGAAATTATTTTAATTACTGAACTGCCGTATCAAGTTAATAAAGCTGGTTTTATTACGCACGTGGCAGAATTAGTTAAAGTTAAGAAAATTGAAGGCATTAGCGATATTCGCGACGAATCAGATCGAAAAGAAGGCGTTAGGGTGGTAATTGAACTTAAAACCAATGCCCCTTCAAGTAAAATCTTAAACCAACTCTACGACTTAACGGAATTACAAACTGTTGTTCACTACAATATGGTTGCGCTTGTTGACGGTATCCAGCCAAAACTATTAAATCTTGCTGAAATTTTAACTGAATTTTTGGGTCATAGAACAGATGTCGTTACTCGTCGCACCGAATACGACTTAAAAATTGCAAAAGCTAGAGCTCATGTCTTAGAAGGTCTAAAAATTGCGCTGGATCATTTAGACGCAATCATTAGCTTAATTAGAAAATCCGAGAATCGCGATGCCGCCAAAGTTGCGCTTATGCAGACCTATCAGCTTACTGAAATTCAGGCAAACGCAATTTTGGATATGCGATTGTCGCAACTCGCTAACCTTGAACGACAGAAAATCTACGACGAGTACGACGCGGTGATGAAGTTAATCGCTGATTTAGAGGACATATTAGCAAAGCCAGAGAGAATTGAGCAGATTATTCGTGACGAATTACTTGAGATGAAAGAAAAGTACTCGTCAGAGCGACGCACCGAAATTAAACACGAGGCGTTAGGACAAATGACAGCGCTAGATTTGATCCCAGAAGAAACGGTGCTTATTAGTATTACAACCAATAACTATATTAAACGTTTAACGATCGATACCTATCGTAGCCAATCGCGTGGCGGTAAGGGCGTAATTGGTATGACCACCCGGGAAGACGACGCGGTGATGGATATGATTTTTGCTTCTACTCACGACGATATTTTATTTTTCACTAATCAAGGTCGCGCTTTTAAAGTTAAGGCATACGATATTCCAGCCGCAACCCGACAAAGTAAGGGCGTGGCTCTGCCAAACGTAATTCGCATCGACGGCGACGAAAAAGTTACAACGATGGTTGCCTTCACTCAAAAAGACCAATTCAGCCATTTCTTCTTCGCCACCAAAATGGGCGTAGTTAAAAGAGTTGAAAGAACTTCGTTTGAAAATGTTCGAAAGAGCGGCGTTACCGCAGTGGCACTAAAAGGAACCGATCAGTTGATGTGGGTGAAGCAAACTAGCGGCTCAGATGAAGTCGCACACATTACCCGTAACGGCCAAGTAATTGTTTATAACGAATCAGAAGTACGTTCGATGGGTCGAAACGCCTCGGGTGTTCGCGGAATAAACCTAAAAGACAAGGACGAAGTTATTGAAACGGCAGTACTAGCCCAAAGCTCACAAGCGGTTTGCGTAATTAGTGAAAACGGCATCGGTAAAAAAGTGGTGGTTAAAGAATTCCGCAATCAACATCGCGGCGGACTGGGCATTAGGATCGCAAAACTTAACGATAAAACTGGAAAATTAGTCAGCGGAGCGGTGATCGATCAGAACTCACGCGACATAATTATTAGCACTACTTCTGGTCAAGTAATTAGAATAACGGTAGAATCAGTTAAAGCGTTGTCTCGCCAAGCAAGCGGAGTAATTCTAATTCGCTTAAACGGAACCGACAAAGTTAGTACTATGACTGTAGTTGAAGAGTCGCAGTCCGAAGAAACAACGCCGGAAGAAAAATAATGTCACAAGACAATCAGATTACTATTGGCGAAGAAATTTCGCTTCGCTCACTGGCAAGTCAACTTAACGTTGACCCAACTGTGTTGATTTCAAAACTGGTTCAAGGCGGCGTTATGGCTAATATTAATCAAAATTTAGATTACGATACTGCCAGTTTAATTGCAGAAGAATTTGGTTACAGCGTAATGCAAGAAGAGACGACTTCAATTAGTAAAACCTCAAGTAGTAAAGACGCCGTTAGTCGTCCGCCAATTGTAACGATTATGGGACACGTTGATCACGGCAAAACATCGTTACTCGATTTTATTCGTAAGGCAAACGTTGCTGCTGGTGAGTCGGGTGGCATTACACAGCACATTAGCGCTTACCAAATTGAATTTACTACTAGCGAAAGAGATAAACGCAAAATTACATTTATCGATACGCCAGGACACGAAGCGTTTTCGGCGCTTAGATCGCACGGCGCAACCCTAACGGATATCGTTGTTTTAGTTGTTGCCGCAGATGACGGCATAAAACCTCAAACAGTTGAAGTAATTGAACACGCCAAAAAAGCAAATGTGCAGTTAATTGTTGCGATAAACAAATGCGACTTACCAAATGCAAATCCAGATCGCGTTAAACAACAGTTATCTGATCAAGGACTAGTACCAGAAGAATGGGGCGGAAAAACGGTAATCGTTCCTGTATCTGCAAAGAACGGGGAAGGTGTTAACTCGCTACTTGATTTAATAATACTTACCGCCGATTTACTCGACTTAAAAGCCGATCCAGACAGCACGCCGGAGGGAATTGTTATTGAAGCGAATCTTGATAAGCAAATCGGCCCAACAGCAACAGTTTTAGTTTATAACGGCACGCTTAAACCAGGGCAAGTAATGGTAGTCGGTAAAACCTACGGACGTATTCGGGCGCTTCAAAATGATTTGGGCGTTACAATTAGTTCCGCTTCGCCTGCCATGCCCGTAAAATTAATTGGTCTTAAAGATGTACCGAGTTTCGGCGATCGAATTGAAGTTGTGCCAAACGAAAAAGTCGCTCGCTCGATGACTCAAAATCACGGTGCCAAGGGGAAATTAGCAAAAGAAGGGGAGAATACCTACCCTATTATTATTAAAGCCGATGTCGGTGGGTCGCTCGCGGCGCTGGAGGATTCGATTAAAAAGTTAAAAGTAAAAGACGCAACAATCGATATCGTCCAAAGCGGCATTGGCCCAGTTACTGAAAATGATATTAAGTTAGCTGCTGCCAGCTCGGCGCTACTAATTAGCTTTAGAGTTCAAACGATCAAAAGATTAATTGAATTGGCTCAAAAAGAAAACGTAGAAATAAAAGATTACTGGATTATTTACGATGCGATCGAATTTTTGCAAAGTGAGCTTAAAAGGATTGCAACACCAGTATTTATTACAGTCGAAATTGGTAGATTAAAAGTGCTTGAAATATTTAGTTCCAAAGCCAAATTATCGATTATTGGTGGCGAAGTTACCCAGGGCGAAATTCACGGCGACTGCGAAGCGGTTATTTATCGCGATAAAGAGGAAATTGGCAAAGCGAAGGTAAGTACAATTCGAACCGGAAAATTAGAAGCCAAAAGCGTTGCATCTGGCACACAGTGCGGAATGGAAATAGCTAGCGATATTATAATTGAAAAAGGCGACGTAATAGCGTTTATCGAATCTCGCGAAGAGAAATAATTGCGTAAATAATTCTAATTAGTTAAATTATAGTTGAGGGGATGACTGAACAACTTAAAGATTTTTGGTTTGGGTTTATAACGTACGGGCCGTTTACGTCGCCTGGTTCGTATTGGGTCTTTATAGATGCGGCAGTAACGACAGTATTTTTATTTTTTATTTTAAGGTTCTTCAACACAATTAAGGGTTGGCGATATATCGGCTCGTTAACGCTGGTAGTTGTAATTTTAATCATCTCAAGTTTATTTAACCTAGACGCTTTAAGGCTGGTTTTACAAATTCTGCTAATCGCTCACGTTATCGGATTACCGGTTTTATTTCGAAGTGATTGGTCACAATTATTATCGCCAAAAGAAACTGAAATACAAAAACCGCTTCTTGGAAAAGCTCCTATTGTTATAATTTCATTAATTTTAGGGCTAATTTTGACGATTTTTTCAAGCGGTGTTAACACCAAAACTGCCGAATTCCCTCAAGAGATTCCGATTCAACTGGCAAATCTTGCCGACGGTGTTAGCGGCGATGTCGGTAGTCAAAACACAGTGAAAGTAATTATTCGTGCTCCTAAAGATGTTTGGGCGTCGCTTAGCGCCGATCAATTCTCGGCATCAATTGATACCGCCAAAAGAGATCAAGGTACGTTTGATTTGCCGGTTTTAGTAAGCAGTAAGCTCTCTAGCGTTGAGATTTTGCGGACCAACCCGTCTAAAATAATCGTTTCACTTCAACCGGTGATAAAAAAAACTGTAACAGTTGGCGTAAAAGTAACTGGTAAACCGGCAAATAATTTAATCGCCGACGTCAGTACTTCAACGCCTGAAAAAGTTGAAATTACCGGCGCCAAATCTGTAGTTAACGACATTAATTCGGTAACGGCAGTTATTGACGTTGAAGGGGAGAGTACCTCGCCGATCACTAAAAAAGTTACGCTTAGCGCACTCGATTCGGCGGGACAGACAATACCGGGAATTAAAATATCCCCAACAGAAGTAGAAGTAAAAGTACCGCTTATTACCAGCGGTAGTCAGAAGGCGGTCGGAATATCTCCTGATTTTAGCGGTACGCCTGCGATCGGGTATTGGGTAAGTAGTATTTCAATTAACCCACCGGTTGTGTTGGTTACTGGATCGCGTGAAATTATTAACGATACTACATTTCTTAAAACCGCTTCGATTAACGTTAACGGTTTAAGTGCCAATAAAACTCTAAAGGTTAATTTAGTAGTACCAAACGGAATTACGCTAGTTGACTCAACTAATAGTAGTGTGTCAGTAACTGTTATTATTTCAAACATACAATCTACAAAACAAATTACTCCGCAAATTGAATATTCCGGGCTTTCATCAAACCTAAAAGTAACCTCAATTAACCCAACTTCGGTTGCGGCAGTAGTTCGCGCCCAGAGTAGCATTCTAAATTCCTTGAAAGAATCCGATGTAAAACTCAAACTTAATCTATCCAGTTATCAGTCGGCAGGTACTTATACTGTAAATATAATTTCAAGTGATTTTGTATTAATAGAAGGAGTATCGCTAACTAGTTTTCTTCCATCCGCAATTAGTGTTACATTAAATAATAAGTAGATGAAAAATTTATTTAAAAAGCTACGTCAGGTTAAATTTAATAAACAAACCCTCTATGTGGTTCTTGCTGGTCTTGGATTGCTTGTGGTGGTTACTTACGGTGCGTTTAAATTTCAGCAGTTAGTTTCTCCAGAAGATTCTGAATTGGTAAATGGAATAATATATGGGCTAAAAGTCAGTGACAGACAATCTTCAGGTAACCCACTACCAAATTCAATGACTAATACAGCAGTTCCACTATATAATTTCGACCCTACGATTAACGGACCTACCAAACTTAATGTAGTTTCTGGGGGGTTTAATATGGCAAGAATTCAAGGGGGAATTACATATTATGAGCGTTAATAAATATAGATTTTTATTTTTGTTACTTTCCGCAATAATTTTTCCAACCTTTGCCAGCGCCGCAACGTTGCCTTATTTAAAAATAACTTTTCCACCTAGCTACGTGTTAACACCAAAAGAGGTTAGCTATAATGGCGGCGCACCGTGTTCAGTCACCGCAACCGATTGTAATGGATCAAAATTAGAATATAAGATTCTTGGTGCTGATACCGTATCAAATCCGTACGACGATTACTCTGAGTTAATAATTACTGATATAAAAAAGCTAACTGCTGCTAATAGTCTTATCAATAATCTTAATAAGATTTCAGAAAAGATATTACAGTCCTACCAAGCCAAAGCATACTCCCCACCTCCTGCCGGTAACTTATTTATCTTTATTAAGCCACCAAAGTCTTATGAATTTAAAGTTACATTCAAACCATATAAAGGTAATCAAAACAGCATTGTAATTACCACAAAAACCGTAGAAAACTATCTTGATAATTTATCATCTGCTGGCAGTAGCAATATTAACAGGGGATATCCGGGTGATGATAATTGTGGTTATGGAACAACCACTGATTATACTAGTCTGTGTCTTAAGTCCGAGTTTGAATATCATTTCCAGGGCCTAAGTAGTGAGCGTGTTATGAATCAAGTTTTAATACAAAGCCTAAAACTAGCCGATGCTGGAATTAAGTTTCAGGGAAACACTGCCTCACCAACCGGGGATAGTAGTGGATACGGTTTTTCTACTCCTAAGGCAGTTGCTCTTGGTGGTACTGTAAGTATAAGAAGCGGTGATCAAATTAATATATTACAAGGATACACAGGTAAATCTACTAATATCGATTGGAATGTTGTTTCTGCGAAATTGAAGACGTTATATGATAAATATTCAAAAGGTACACCACTACCAAATAGTACTTTTAACGCAAATACTTATTATCTCAACTCAAAATCAGACCCAGCAATTAATGATATATCCGCATTTAGCTCACCACCCGAAGGAAAATTGTGGTATACGCCAAATGGTAATTACACGCTTAGTAGAAGTGGAACTCAAGCAATTAGGTTTATAGGTGCAGGAACAGTTGTTGTAAGAGGAGATTTGATAATCAATAACGATATAATATGTGATCAAAATACGACTCGATTTGGCTTTATTGTTGCTGGAAATATAACTTTTCAAAATAATGCAAAATCAGCTGGTTGTGGGGTTTTCACCGCCCTTGGTTTAAATGGTTCGGAGGGTAAAATTACCTTTACAAACCCAATTAACAGCTCTTCTTGGTTTACAATATTAGTAGCAAAGGGAAATATATCTCTACCACCGATAGTAAATGGTACCCTTCGAATTAATTACTACACCACATTTGCCAATAACCCTACGGTATTATTTAAAGATTTGTTAGACATTGTCTTTAGTGCCCAGTAATGTTAGTTGATTCGGTTGACGTAACTTTACGAGCCGGTAAAGGCGGCGACGGCGTGGTCTCTTGGCGTCGCGAGAAATACGTACCAAAAGGTGGTCCAGACGGCGGCGACGGCGGCGACGGCGGATCAATTTACTTAAGAGCCAGTCATAATCAAGATACGCTCTCGAGTTTTAGGTTTCGAAAAGAATTCAAAGCTCACGACGGCGAAAACGGCAGAAGTAAAAAAATGGCCGGAAAAGGCGGGGAAGATCTTGAATTATTAGTTCCGGTTGGAACGATTGTTTTAAGCAATCAAGATCATCAAGTTTTAGCCGATTTAGATACAGACGGTCGAAAAATTTTAATTGTTCGTGGCGGAAAAGGTGGTTTGGGTAACGTTCACTTTGCTACCGCAACTCATCAACAGCCGACCGAATCAACAAAAGGCACGCACGGCGAAACCAGAGAAGTTACTTTACAGCTCGAAATGATCGCTGATGTTGCGCTTGTGGGATTGCCAAACGCCGGTAAGTCATCGATTATTAACGCGCTAACAGGTGTGGAAGCTCGAATTGGGGCGTTTGCATTCTCTACTACATCACCAGTCCTTGGGGTGCTACGTCACGAAGATTTAACTATAACACTAATTGATTTGCCGGGTTTAATTGAAGGCGCACATAAAGGCAGGGGACTAGGCGACAGCTTTCTAAAGCACACCAAACGAGTTAAGGCGCTCGCTCACGTGGTAGACGCAACGAACGACATTCAACAATCGCTCGACACAGTTAACGATGAATTACAGAAATTCGATTCAGTACTACTTGAAAAACCTAAAATTTTAATAATCAATAAAATTGATTTACTAAAAGATTCCGAATTAAAAGCACTTAAAAAATCATTTCCGGATGCAATATTTATATCTGCAGAAAAGAAAACAAATATTAATACGCTTAGAAATGAATTTATAAAATTATTTGAATAAGTAATCTAATAACCCGGGGTTCAGTAAGGATATTGACCTGTAATAGTTATTTGTGTATACTAGTAACAGTTAAGTAAATTGAGGTGAAAAAATATTAAGCGACATACAGTCAGCTATAAAGTGCTCTACGAAGAGTATTTTGGTGTGTATGAACTCACACAATTTAAACATAATAAATAATTAATAGGGGCAAGGGAGGCCAAACTGCGTAAGTATTTTAGACCGATAGAAACAAATAGCACTTTATCTAATCTAATTGAAGTACAGTTAAAAAGCTACGAATGGCTGTTTCAGGAAGGGATCGGCGAACTTCTCCAAGAAATTTCACCAGTAGAAGATTTTACTGGCAAGTTGTTTACTTTAGAATTTGATAAATACACACTTGATAAACCAAAATACGACGAAAAAACCTCAAAGGATAAAAATTTAACTTTCAAAGCACCTCTTCGCTGTGAAATTAAACTCACCAATAAATTAACTAAAAAAACTAAAACTACCGAAGTGTTCTTGGGCGATTATCCACTTATGACAGAGCGCGGCACCTTCATTATTAACGGCGTAGAGCGCGTGGTCGTTTCTCAAATCGTTCGATCTTTCGGCGTACTCTTTACCGCTGAAGAATTAGCCGGACGAAAGCTATTTGGCGCAAAAATTATTCCAAATCGCGGCGCGTGGCTAGAATTTGAAACAAACTCCAGAAATATTATCTCTGTAAAAGTTGATCGCAAGCGCCGAATTCCAATTACCACTTTCCTTAGAGCACTTGGTAAGCTCGAAGATAAAGACATCAAAAAGCTTTTTGCAGATGTCGATACTAATAAAGAAACTCCTTTTATCGAATCAACTTTAGCGCGCGATCCTGCTAAAACTTACGAAGAAGCTGTGGTGGAAGTGTACAAGAGAATCCGTCCGGGTGATTTAGTAACCCCAGAAACCGCCGAACAATTTGTCCAATCTATTTTCTTCACCTTAAAGCGCTACGATTTAGGCAGAGTTGGTCGTTACAAAATAAACCAACGTCTCGGTCAAAATATTCCTAACACAGAGAAAAACCGAGTACTACGGCTTGAAGATGTTGTTGAAGTTATTCGCGAGATTATTCGCTTAAATAACGATCCATATGGCGAAGCCGACGATGTCGATAACTTAAAAAACCGACGCGTTCGCGCAGTTGGTGAGTTAGTTCGCGACAAAATTCGAGTTGGTTTGCTTAGAATGGAGCGAATTATTAAAGATCGTATGAGCCAAGTTATCGACCCAGACGACGTAAACCCAATCGCGTAAATTAACAGTCGTCCGGTTGCGGCAGTACTTAAAGAATTCTTTGCTTCCAGCCAAATGAGCCAGTTTATGAACCAAACTAACCCACTTGCAGAGTTAGAGCATAAGCGAACCTTGTCTGCTACCGGTCCCGGCGGCTTATCGCGTGAACACGCCGGATTCGACGTTCGTGACGTTCACAAATCTCACTACGGCCGAATTTGTCCGATTACAACTCCAGAAGGTCAAAATATCGGTCTAGTTTCGTACTTAGCCGCATCCGCTCGAGTAAACGAATACGGATTTATCGAAACGCCGTATCGTAAAGTTGAAGTTAAAAACGGTAAAGCCCAGGTTACAAGTAAAGTTGAGTATCTCGACGCTTTTCAAGAAGAGCAGTTTATAATGGCACCGTTTTCAACAAAACTCAACGACAAAGGTTATATAATCGACGCAAAAGTTGTTGCCAGAAAAGCCGGCGAACCGATCGTCGAAAGCGCTGAAAATATCAATTATATCGACGTTTCGCCACAACAAACAGTTAGTATCTCTACTGCCTTGATTCCGTTCGTTGAACACGACGAAGCGGTTCGTGCCTCGATGGGATCGAACATGCAACGTCAAGCGGTACCGTTAATTAAACCGCAAGCGCCAGTTGTTGGAACCGGGCTTGAAAATTCCGTAAAAGATTCCGGCCAATTGATCGTTGCTGAAAACGACGGAACCGTAAGTTACGTTGATGGCGAGAAAATCGTTATTAAAGGAACAAACGGCGAAAAAACCTACTCGTTACTTAAATTTGTTCGTTCAAACCAAAGTACCTGTATTAACCAACGTCCTTCAGTTGAACTCGGCCAAAAAGTTAAAGCCGGCCAAGTAATTGCCGATTCAAGCGCATCAGACGAAGGCGAATTAGCGATCGGTCAAAACGTAACTGTAGCGTATATGAGCTGGGGCGGTTTCAACTACGAAGATGCAATAATAATTTCTGAACGTTTGGTTAAAGATGATCGTTTCACATCGGTTCATATCGAAAAATACTCCGCTGAAGTCCGCGACACCAAACTCGGTCCAGAACTAATTACCCGAGATATCCCAAACGTCGGTGACGAAGCGCTTTCAAATCTTGACGAACAAGGAATTGTTCGAATCGGTGCAGAAGTAACTGGTGGCGCAATCTTGGTTGGTAAAATTACCCCACGCGGCGAAACCGAATTAACTGCTGAAGAAAAACTGCTTCGCGCAATTTTTGGTGAAAAAGCAAAAGATGTTAAAGACACCTCACTTCGATTGCCACACGGCGAGCGCGGAAAAGTTGTAGAAGTAAAAGTATTTTCTAAAGCAAGTGGCGACGAGCTCCCAGCTGGTGTTTACCAGCAAATTGAAGTTTCGGTTGCCCAGCTAAGAAAAATTACTGTTGGTGATAAAATGGCCGGACGACACGGTAACAAGGGCGTAATTTCTCGCTGTTTACCAGAAGAAGATATGCCATTTCTACCAGACGGAACGCCGATCGACATTATCCTAAACCCGCTTGGCGTAATCTCACGTATGAACTTGGGACAAATCTTAGAAACGCACCTAGGATGGGCCGCTAAGAAACTTAACTACACTGTTGCTACCCCCGCATTCTACGGTGTTCCCGTAAAAGACATCGAAGAACAGTTAAAACTGGCTGATTTGCCACTAAACGGTAAAATTCAACTTCGCGACGGCCGAGACGGCGTTAACTACGACGAAAATACAACTGTTGGAACTAAATACATCCTAAAACTTATTCACCTTGTCGACGACAAGATGCACGCTCGTTCAACCGGTCCGTACTCGATGGTTACTCAACAGCCGCTCGGTGGAAAAGCGCAATTTGGTGGACAGCGTTTTGGAGAGATGGAAGTGTGGGCGCTTGAAGCTTACGGCGCCGCGCACAGCTTGCAAGAAATGCTTACTATTAAATCCGACGATGTAATCGGTCGCGCTAAAGCTTACGAAGCAATTATTAAGGGCGAAGAGATTCAAAAACCTCAAGTTCCAGCATCGTTTGCAGTGTTAGTTCGCGAACTTCAAAGTCTCTGCTTAAATGTTGAGGTTATCGAAGATCAAGAACAGCTTGCTAAAATCGAAGCCGGACGATCGCTACTCGAAACGCAAGCGATTCCAGTAGAAATAGGGAATACAGAAGAAACTGTTGAAACCCCAGAAATACACGAAGTCACTGAAGAATTGGAAAAAGTAGCCGCAGAAACAGAAGTTAAGGAGGACGCATAAT
This sequence comes from Candidatus Berkelbacteria bacterium, assembly GCA_016213365.1. GTDB lineage: Bacteria > Patescibacteriota > UBA1384 > 2-12-FULL-50-11 > 2-12-FULL-50-11 > JACRAP01. The sequence goes on along the minus strand of JACRAP010000015.1, from coordinate 9,421 downwards.
GGCTGAACTAAAAATGTCCACACGCACCGATAAGTTAGAGTTTAATTTACTTAACTTTGAAGGTTTGCGCATTCGCGTAGCCAGCCCACAAGATATCGAAAAGTGGAGCTTTGGCGAAGTCTTAAAACCAGAAACTATCAACTATCGCACCCAAAAACCAGAGCGCGACGGTCTATTTGACGAACGAATTTTTGGTCCAACTAAAGACTGGGAATGTTATTGCGGAAAATATAAACGTATTCGTTACAAGGGTGTAATTTGCGACAAATGTGGCGTTGAGGTAACCCGTTCAAGCGTTCGAAGAGAACGAATGGGACACATCGATCTTGCCGTACCTGTTGCGCACATCTGGTACGTCCGCGGCGTTCCATATACCATTAGTAACATCCTAGATGTAGCCGTAACCGATGTAGAGAAGGTGGTATATTTTGCTAGTTTTATTGTGCTATCGGTAAACGAGGAGCTAAAAACACAAGCGCTCTCGCAACTTGAAGCTGAATATAAAAGCGCAAAAGAATTACTAAAAGATTCACCGGAGCGACTAGAGCAATTAGAGCTTAATTACAAAGGCGCAAAAACCGATTTAAACTCACTAAAAGAACGAATGGTAATTAGCGAGGGAAAATTCCACGAACTCTCACTTCGGTTTGGTAATATCGCTAAAGTCGGTATCGGCGCCGAGGCGATTTTAGAACTCGCAAAAAAAGTAAATCTAGACGAAGAAATCGCAAGAATTAAAAACAGTTTACGAACTGCACTACCAAACGCCGCTCGTAGATTAACTAAAAGACTTAGACTGGTTACGGATATGAAACTAGCTGGGTTACGACCAGAATGGTTTATTATCAACAAACTTCCTGTGCTTCCACCGGATTTACGTCCAATGGTTCAGCTTGACGGCGGTCGCTTTGCATCTTCCGATTTAAACGATCTATATCGTAGGGTTATTAACCGAAACAATCGCTTGAAGCGCTTAATGAATCAAGGTGCCCCAGACGTAATCGCCAGAAACGAAAAACGAATGCTTCAAGAAGCTGTTGATGCTTTAATCGATAACTCTGCTCGAAAAACTCAGGGTACCACCGGTCGTCAGCCGCGATCACTTTCGGATATGCTTCGCGGTAAACAAGGTCGTTTCCGACAGAACTTGCTTGGAAAACGCGTCGACTACTCTGGCCGATCGGTTATTGTTGTTGGTCCAAATCTTAAACTCGATCAATGCGGCTTACCAAAAGTTATGGCACTGGAACTATTCAAGCCGTTTGTAATTAGCCGACTTATTAACGAAGGTTACGTCCACAACGTAAAAAACGCCGCTCGGTTAATCGAACGCGGTACCCCAGAAGTTTGGGAAATTCTTGAAGAAGTAACTAAAGAATCACACGTTCTACTAAACCGCGCGCCAACCTTGCACCGACTTGGAATTCAGGCGTTTAGACCGCTATTAATCGAAGGTAAAGCGATTCAGCTTCACCCGCTCGTTTGTGCGGCTTACAACGCAGACTTTGACGGCGACCAAATGGCCGTTCACGTTCCGCTATCTGAAAAAGCAAAATTCGAAGCCCGTGAGATTATGGCTTCTAAAAAAAATCTATTAAAACCCGCCAGCGGTGAACCGTTAACTTCGCCACGTCTTGATATCGTTTTTGGACTATTCTATCTAACTAACGAGCGTGATGGCGTAAAGGGAGAAGGCAAGGCATTTGCGGCGATTGGCGACGTTTACACCGCTTACGATCGCGGTGAATTACACCCACAGGCGAAAATCGAACTTCGAGTGGGTGACGAGCGAATTAAAACAACTGTTGGTCGAGCAATGATTAACGCAATCTTCCCAGATGGCTACGCGTTCGTAAACGAAGCGCTCGATACCAAAAAGCTAAAAACAATTATTCGTGATGTTTACAAACGTTTCGGCAACGACGCTACTGCAAAACTATCAGATGACTTAATGGCACTAGGTTTTAAATTCTCCGAGCGATCGGGAATGACGATGTCGATCTTCGATATCCCAGTACCAGTAAACAAACCGCAATATATGAAACAAGGTGAGACCGCCATTGAAGAAATTACCAAGAGATATCGCCGTGGTTTAATTACCGCCGACGAACGACGCAAATTAAGTATCGAAAAATGGACTGAAATCCGTAACTCAATGGAGAAGGAAGTAAAAGAATTGTTCGACAAGAATAGTTCGATCTGGACGATGGTTACTTCGGGCGCTCGTGGCTCATCGAACCAGTTAGTACAGCTTGCCGGAATGAAGGGATTAGTAGTTAACCCAGCCGGTGCGATTATCGAAGTTCCTATTACCTCCAATTATAAAGAGGGGCTAACGGTGCTTGAATACTTCATCTCAACTCACGGCTCACGAAAAGGAAAATCCGATACCTCGCTTAAAACTGCCGACGCAGGTTACCTTACTCGACGTTTGGTTGATGTAGCGCAAGACATCGTAATCACTGAAGTTGATTGTGGTGTAAAAGAAGGAATTGTTATCAAACAAAGTGAAAGCAACGAATACGGCGATTCTTACGAAGAACGCTTAGTCGGTCGTGTTGTACTTGAAGCCGTAAAAGGCAAAGACGGCAAAACCATCGTGAAATCCGGCGAACAAATAACTGAAGATAATATGTCGTTAATTATTGAAAATGGTATTTCAGAAGTTTCTGTTAGAACCGTCTTAAGTTGTAAAGCAACTTGGGGCGTCTGTCAGAAATGTTACGGACGCGACTTGTCGCACGGCGGTTTAGTAGAAATCGGTACCGCAGTTGGTATCGTTGCCGCTCAAGCGATCGGAGAACCAGGAACTCAGCTAACAATGAAAACCTTCCACATGGGAGGCGTATCAGTCGGTGATATTACTTCCGGCTTGCCTAGAGTTGAAGAAATTTTTGAAGCCAGACCGCCTCACGGCGCCGCAGTACTTTCGGAAATTTCCGGTAAAGTAATCGTTCACGAACAAAAAGATCGCGTCTATATCGACGTGGTAAGTAACGATATCGAAACCGAGACATTCGAACTAATTGAAGACTATAAACCGTCCGTAAAAGACAAAGATATGGTTAAGGCCAAACAAGCGATCGCTACCGCTCCAGATAAAAAAGCGATGAGAACCGGAGTAGCGGGACGAGTTGATATAAAGGGTAATAAGATTACCGTTACTTCGCTGGAACCCGTTAAAGCGTCATATATTGTTAGTTCAGAGGTATCTCTGCTAGTAAAGTCTGGCGACAGCGTTGAAAAGGGTGCACAGCTAACCGAAGGTCACGTCGACCCATCGTTATCGCTTGAATTAACAGGCGTTCGAAGCACTCAAGACTATCTAATTAAAGAAGTCCAGAATATTTATTCCGGTCATGGAGCTGGCGTAAACGAGAAGCACATCGAAATTATCGTTCGCTGTATGTTCTCGAAGGTTCGAATTATCGACGGTGGCGACTCAACGTTACTTGGCGGACAGGTTGTAAGTAAACTCGATGTCGACCGAATAAACAACGAGCTCAAAAAACACAGTAAGCGCGAAGTTAGCTACGAGCAGATAATTCTTGGAATTACCCGAGCATCGTTACAAACCAACAGCTTCCTTTCAGCCGCATCGTTCCAAGAAACTACAACTGTTCTAATCCGCTCTGCAATTCAAGGCGCTGTCGATCCGCTTCGTGGGCTAAAAGAAAACGTTATCATTGGTAAATTAATACCTGCCGGTACCGGATTTGGCGACTTTGGTGGATTAGCGGCCGGAACAACCGAAGCTGATCTAGCACCGACGCGTCCTGCACCGGTTGAAACAACCACTGAACTAGAGTAAAATAACTGTTAATGCCTACAATCAATCAGCTGATAAAGCATGGAAGAAAACGCACCGCCGCGAAATCTAAATCGCCGGCGATGCACCGTGGCTTTAACAGTTTGAAAAATCGCCCAACTGAACTACCAAAAGGCCGTCCGTTCTTGCGCGGCGTTTGCACAAAAGTAACTACTATGACCCCAAAAAAACCAAACTCGGCACTACGTAAAATTGCTCGTGTCCGCTTAACTAGCGGTCAGGAAGTAACCGCCTATATTCCAGGAATTAAACATAACCTTCAGGAGCACTCCTTGGTGTTAGTTCGTGGCGGACGCGTAAAAGATCTACCGGGCGTAAAATATCATATCGTTCGCGGTGTCTTAAACGCAGAGGGCGTAGAAAGCCGCAAGCAAGGTCGCAGTAAATACGGCGCCAAGAAAGGATCGAAGTAATGCGCGGAAATAAATCTATCAAAAAACCAAAATTCAATCTCGATCCAAAATACGCCGATCCAACGCTATCTAAATTTATCAACAAAGTGATGTGGGACGGCAAGAAAGATACCGCCCAAACTATCGTTTACTCGGCGCTTGAGCGATTAGCTAAGGAGCGAAATTTAGACGTTCCAACAACACTTCGCGAGGTTATTAACGCCGCAAGCCCAATTCTTGAAGTAAAATCTCGCAGAGTTGGCGGTGCAACATATCAGGTTCCAATGGAGGTAAAACCGAGTCGAAAAGTGGTTTTGGTGATGCGTTGGTTACTTGAAATTTGTCGCGGTGTTAAAGGCAAAGATATGTCGACCGCGCTATACGAAGAGATGCGAAATATTCTCGATAACACCGGTGCCGTAATAAAGAAACGCGAAGATTTACACAAAATGGCTGAAGCCAACCGTGCTTTTGCGCATTTTGCCAGATACTAATTAAGGGGATTAATGGCGCGACAATACTCGTTAGATAAGGTAAGAAATATCGGAATCATTGCCCATATCGACGCCGGTAAAACTACTGTGTCGGAGCGAATTCTTTATTACACTGGAAAAAGTTACAAAATCGGCGAGGTGCATGAGGGAGCAGCTACTATGGACTGGATGGAGCAAGAAAAAGAACGCGGAATTACTATTACCGCCGCCGCAACTACCTGTTTTTGGAAAGATAACTCGATTAATATTATCGACACACCCGGTCACATCGACTTTACAATCGAGGTACAGCGATCACTTCGAGTGCTTGATGGTGCTGTAACAGTTTTTGACGGCGTTGCTGGCGTAGAAGCTCAGAGCGAAACCGTGTGGCGTCAGGCCGATAAGTACAAGGTGCCGCGTATTTGTTTTGTAAATAAACTCGACAGAATCGGCGCTGATTTTAAATTTGTTGTTAAAACTATTCAAGATCGCTTAGGCGCAAAAGTTGCGATAATTCAATTACCGATTGGTACAGAAGACCAATTAAAAGGTGTGGTAGATTTACTTAAAAATAAAGCGATTGTTTGGCATAACGACGATTTAGGTAAAGAGCCGGTCGAAGAAGAAGTGCCAGAGGATATGAAGGCCGAAGTTGAAGAATATCGCAATAAATTAATCGAACAAATTGCCGAAACCGACGAAAAACTACTTGAGAAATTTTTCGCCGGCGAAGAGTTGTCGATCGATGAGCTAAAATCTGCTTTAAGAAAAGCTGTTATCGCCGTTGAAATTTTCCCAGTACTCGCTGGCTCTGCCTTAAAAAATAAAGGTGTGCAAACTATGCTCGACGCGGTTATCGATTACTTACCAAGCCCGCTCGATGTTCCAGCGGTTAAAGGCACAGATATTAAAGACGCAGAGAAGGAGCTCGAACGCGCAGTTTCCGACGACGAGCCGTTCACCGCGCTCGCATTTAAAGTTGCAACCGATCCGTTTGTTGGTACCTTAACTTTCTTTAGAGTTTATGCCGGTAAATTAAGCGCTGGTTCTTATGTGCTTAATAGCTCAAAAGGTGAGAAGGAGCGTATCGGTCGAATCGTTCGACTTCACGCTAATAGTAGAGAAGATGTTACCGAAGTTTACACCGGAGAAATTGCCGCCGCCGTTGGCTTAAAGGCCACAACTACCGGTGATACGTTATGTGCTGAAAACGCTCCAATTATTTTAGAAAGAATATCCGTACCTGAACCTGTTATTAAAATGTCGATCGAGCCAAAAACCAAAGCCGATCAAGAAAAAATGGGTACTGCCTTGCAACGTCTTGCCGCCGAAGACCCAACGCTTCGCTTAAGCCAAGATGAGACATCAAATCAAACCTTAATCGAAGGAATGGGCGAACTGCATTTAGATATTATCGTAGACAGAATGAAACGCGAGTTCGGTGTAGAAGCAACAAAGGGCGCGCCGCAAGTTGCATTTAAAGAAGCGATTACTAGAAGCGTTAAACAAGAAGGTAAATACGTTCGTCAAACTGGCGGTCGCGGACAATACGGACATGTTTGGCTGGAAATCGAACCGCAAGAACGTGGTAAGGGATTTGAATTTGTTAATAAAATTTTTGGTGGCTCTATCCCGCGGGAGTACGTACCTTCAGTTGAAAAAGGCGTAAAAGATACCGTTTCCAAGGGTGTAATCGCAGGTTATCCACTAGTTGACGTTAAAGTTACAGTTTACGACGGTTCGTATCACGACGTCGACTCTTCGGACGTTGCTTTCCAAATTGCCGCAACTATGGCGATGAAAGACGGCGTTAAAAATGCAGGACCGGTGCTACTTGAACCTGTTATGAAAGTTGAAGTTACTACTCCAGACGAATTCTTTGGTTCAGTAGTAGGGGATTTGAACAGTCGTCGCGGACGAATTATGGGTAGCGAGGATCGCGGTAACTCCAGAATTGTTGATGCGATGGTGCCGCTAAGCGAAATGTTCGGATATATTACGGAACTACGAGGCATGAGCCAAGGTCGCGCATCGTTTACGATGGAGTTTGACCACTACGAAGAAGTGCCGCGTAATATCGCCGAAGGAATTATCGGCAAATCTACCAGCAAAGTTGCTTCGCAGGACTAAGAGTTAATTATTTTGGGGTTTCAAAGCGGGGTAATTTTTGATATAATATTTTAGATGGCTCGACATGGCCAGTCTCCGGTGGCGCTTTGGACTAGCGTTCACCACCCCCAGTGCCCCCATTTTGCGACCGATGACGTTGCGAGGGGGGTCTTTTTTTTGTATTATTTCTTTGAGCTCGTGTTACGGGCTCGGGTGGAAAAACCACCTTGATCGACCATGATCGTCCGTGTCCCCTGCGGGCGACCAAACCTTCATAGCAACCCCCGGAGTAATCCGGGGGCTTTTTTATACTTGACTGTTCAGGTGTAAACTAATATAATTTTAGAGATAAACAACCAATTAAGTTGGAAGTAATAAAAGAAAGGGAAAAATGGCAACATTCGATAGAACAAAGCCGCATGTTAACGTTGGTACCATCGGTCACGTCGACCACGGTAAAACAACTTTAACAGCAGCGATTACAAACGTCCTAGCTGAAAAAGGCTGGGCGGAAAAGCGAGCCGTTGATCAAATCGACAACGCTCCAGAAGAAAAGCAGCGTGGTATTACCATCGCTACTTATCACGTAGAGTACGAGTCTGAAAAGCGACACTACGCTCACGTAGACTGTCCAGGACACGCCGACTACGTAAAAAATATGATTACGGGTGCAGCCCAAATGGACGCTGCAATTCTAGTAGTTTCTGCTCCAGATGGCGCAATGCCACAAACTCGTGAGCATATCTTGCTTGCAAAGCAAGTTGGAGTTCCTTACATCGTTGTATTTATGAACAAATGCGACCAAGTAAACGACCCAGATCTTCTTGATTTAGTTGAAGAAGAAATTCGCGATCTTTTAACAAAGAACGACTACCCAGGCAAAGACACCCCAATTATTCGTGGTTCAGCCCTAAAAGCGCTTGACGGCGATGCCGATGCTAAAAAAGCAATCTTTGATTTGGTAGAAGCTCTAGACACTTACGTTCCAGAGCCAGTTCGTGAAACGGATAAACCGTTTCTTATGCCAGTTGAAGACGTGTTCTCAATTAAAGGCCGCGGTACTGTTGTAACCGGTCGTATAGAGCGCGGAACCGTTAAAGTTGGTGAAGATATCGAAGTTGTTGGTTTACGTCCAACTGCCAAAACCGTTGTTACCGGAGTAGAAATGTTCCGCAAACAACTCGATCAAGGTCAAGCTGGCGATAACGTTGGTTTGCTTGTTCGCGGCTTAGAGCGTACCGACGTTGAACGCGGTCAAGTTCTATGTAAACCAGGTTCAATCACACCGCACACCGAATTCGAAGCTGAATGTTACATCCTTAAAAAAGAAGAAGGCGGCCGACACACCCCATTTGCAAAGGGTTACAAGCCACAATTCTACTTCCGCACAACCGACGTAACAGGCGAAGTAATCTTACCTGAAGGTCAAGAAATGGTTGTCCCAGGTGACACCTCAACCTTCAAAGTAACTCTAATTCAACCGATCGCGATGGAAGAGAAATCTAAATTCGCTATCCGTGAAGGTGGTAAAACCGTTGGTGCTGGTATCGTAACCAAGATCATCAAATAAATTAGAAAGGCGCACATTAAATGTCAAAAACTCGGGAAGCGGCCAAAAGCAGCATCCGCATCAAACTCAAGGCCTACGACTACAGAGTAATCGATCGTAGTGCTAAGAAAATTATCGAGGCGGCTGAACGCACCGGCGCCATAATTGCCGGCCCAATTCCGCTTCCAACCGAACGGTCACTCGTAACTGTAAATCGCTCAACTTTTGTTCATAAGGATGCGCGCGAACAGTTCGAGATTCGAATTCATAAGCGAATTATCGATGTTTTAGACCCAAATCCTAAAACACTCGACGCGCTAATGAACCTCGACCTACCAGCAGGCGTAGATATCGAGATAAAAACGTAGCTCGTAGTAGTATTCAAGACCAAGTAAGAACCAACTTAAGCAAAAAACTCACTCGAACGGGTGGGTTTTTTGTATAAAAAAAGACGTGGTAGCGCTAAGTGAGTCTACATTCTCTTGACCCCCGTTACAAATTCCGGAGAGAGACCTTAACGCTACACACGTCGGATACTACCACGGCCGGCAGAACCGACCGATGATTGCCTGACAATTGTAAGGGAAATAAATAAATAAGTCAATAGCCGGGATTGGTGTTGCGTATTAAATCGGATGGAAAAATTTATATAGCTCGCAATTTAGGCATATTACACCCGCCGTCTTCCTTGACGTAAGAGGGAAAATATAAGATAATAGCTAGGTATTTCTGAACAAATTTTATTTATGAACAAGATTTTACTTGGAACAAAACTTGGTATGACACAAATGTGGAACGACAATGGTCGCCTGATTGGTGGTACCGTTATTGGAATTAAGCCAAATCATGTTGTTAAACACGGCGCGGATTTCGTTATTGCAACAGAAAAACCAGGTAAAACAACAAAACCCCAGCAATATCTAGCAAAAAAGAAAGTAAAAATTATGAAATAATTGAGAAAGTTAAGAAGTACATAGTTGAAAATATTAGTAAAGACATAAGTGTTGAATTAGCGGCCTCTTTAGTGGGTATTAGTAGCTCACATTTTTCAAGAATATTTAAAGAT
>JACRAP010000012.1 GCA_016213365.1 Candidatus Berkelbacteria bacterium | reverse complement strand
TTCAATGTAAAAAAGAGTAATAAAACAAGGGCCGCGGCGGGCGCGGCCCATGAGATGCGCAGTTAGCGCCCGATTTCCGGAAGGTATCCACCACCTCCTTTGTTTTTAGGATAATCCAAGATTATGCCTAAATTTGGTTGCCTGCAAGATGATACAAAAGCAGATCGTGAAGGAACTGATATTTCCGCTCAATCTTGCGGCAAAGGTTAGGATGGAGCGCAATCGCTTTTCGACCGTTCCATGCCCCGATTGATTTTTGCTCGCTTAAATGGTCGCGCAGAATCTGCTTGGACAGATGGTCTATCCGTTCGCCGTCACGAATCCAATACCGCGAGCAGTCCGGAGTAAACGCCTCGTCTGCCCACATCAGTTGGCCGTTCCACAACCCAAACTCAAGCTTTGCATCGGCAAGTGTCAGGACTGCGTTTGGGTAATTTGGGATGTTGGTCTTCTTGCAGATCTGTTGCGACCGTTTGAATAGTTCCAGAGAAACATCCCTTACCTGGCTGGCTAACTCAACTCCGAGCTTGTCGCAGACATCTGCAAATCGAACCTCTCGATCGTGGCCGTGTTTCTCTTTGGTTGTTACGCAAAAGATCGGGTCGCCAGGGATCTGATCGAATTGTTTGAGGTCTTTTGCAACCGGAACTCCAGAGACAGTGCCCGACTTCAGATATTCGGTGTAAGCTGTCCCGGTCAGGTGAGAGCGAACGATAAACTCGAAAGGCAGCATTGCAAGCTCGCGAACGACCATACAACGACAAGAATATATCTGATGCTCCGCTCCAAAGAGTTTCCACATCTCGGTTTCCTGTTTTGGGAAGAGATGGTTATTGCAATACCCAGAATGCCGGTTAAACCAAAACTTGCTGATCGCATTGAGCAATTCGCCACGTTCGACGTGAGTTTTCATCACCACGTCAAAGGCACTGATTCGATCAGTTGTAACGATCAGTAACTTACCACTTTTGTCTCCGATGCGGTAAACATCGCGAACTTTGCCCCTAGAAACCTGCTCAAGCGGGATTTTTGAGTCCAGTAATATTCCCTTCATGACTCCTCCTTAAAATGCGCCAAGCGTCGCCTAAGCGATACTTAGTAGCTGCATTATATCAGTAGATTGGGAAATATTCAGTAACTAACTTACATCCCCATCCCGCCCATGTCGGGCATCGATCCGCCAGCTGGCGGATTGGTTGGCAAGTCGGTTACTGCTGCCTCGGTGGTTAGTACCATCGCCGCAACGCTGGAAGCGTTTTGGAGCGCAGAGCGAGTAACTTTAAGCGGGTCGATAATTCCACTATCGATCATATCGACCATTTTATCGGCTTTGGCATCGTAGCCAGTACCTTTTTTGGCGCCTTTTATTTGCGAAACGATCACCGCGCCTTCTACACCGGCGTTATGAGCGATCTGCCACGCAGGCGCAACTAGGGCGTTTCGAACGATATTCATACCAATCTTTTCGTCACCGCTTAGCGCTAATTTATCGATAACTTCGAGCGATTCTACTAAAGCCGTTCCGCCCCCAGCAACCACGCCTTCTTCGATCGCGGCGCGAGTTGCCTCTTTAGCGTCTTCGACGCGATGTTGTTTTTCTTTTTGCTCGACTTCGCTTGAGGCACCGACTTTAATAACCGCCACTCCACCGGCTAACTTACCAAGCCGTTCTTGGAGTTTTTCTTTGTCGTAGTCGCTGGTAGTTTTGCTGATTTGGGCTTTAATTTGCTCTACGCGCGCCTTTATTTCGCTTTGCTTACCCTTACCGTCTACGATTGTAGTTTTGTCTTTATCGGCCACAACACGGCGCGCCGAGCCAAGCATATCGACGGTAGCGCTGTCGAGCTTAATACCCTTCTCCTCGCTAATTACAGTTGCGCCGGTTAAAACTGCGATATCTTGAAGCATTTCTTTGCGTCTGTCGCCAAAACCAGGGGCTTTAACTGCCAAAATATTTAGAATGCCGCGCAATTTATTAACCACGATTGTAGTGAGCGCTTCGCCTTCTAGGTCTTCAGCGATAATGAAAAGTTCTTTTTTCCCAGATTTTGCCAACTCTTCAAGTAGCGGCAGGATTTCTTGAATACTGGAGATTTTTTTATCGGTTATTAAGATATTTGGATTGTCGATCGCCGATTCCATTCGGGCGCTGTCGGTAATCATATACGCCGAAACGTAACCCTGTTCAAATTGCATACCCTCGGTAAGTTCGTATTCGGTAACAATTCCCTGCGACGATTCAACGGTAATTACGCCGTTGTTACCGACTTTGTCGAAAACTTCGGCGATAAGTGCGCCGATTTCAGGGTCGTTGGCAGAGATTGATGCAACTTGAGCGATTTCTTCTTTGGTGGTGATTTTTTTTGCGTTCTTTTTAAGATGTTCAACGACCGCTTCGGTTGCTTTTTCGATACCGTGACGAATCGCCATCGCGCTTGAACCAGCCGCGACGTTTTTTAGTCCTTCGTTGATCATCGCTTGAGCAAGTAGTGTTGCGGTAGTGGTGCCGTCGCCGACTGCGTCGTTAGTTCGGCTGGCAACTTCTTTAACCAGTTGCGCTCCCATATTCTCGAATTTATCTTCGAGTTCGATTTCTTTGGCGATGGTTACGCCGTCGTTAGTAATTGTTGGGCCGCCGAAACCCTTATCTAGTAGTACATTTCTGCCTTTTGGGCCGAGCGTAACTTTTACGGTGTCGGCGAGTTTGTTTACGCCGGATTTAATTTTGTCGCGTGCTTCTTGTGAAAATAAAATTTGTTTTGCCATTTAATCTCCTTTAGTAATTTTCTGATAATTTACGCAATCTTTGTTCTCGCAAACGAATGCGAATTTTGAAGCTTTATTTCTGCCTGAAAGCTCGTAGGGGAAGCCGGAGGTAGTGCCATAAAGAAACGAGTTTTCGGTTGGATTTTCTTTAGCATCTATTCTTTTAAGCGGCAAACCACAAGCTTCGCAGTTCATTTATTTTATTACTCCCATTACGTCGTCTTCGCGTAGAATTTTGTATTCAACGCCGTCGACTTTATAATCCTTACCGCTCCACGATTCAAATATTACTTTATCGCCAACTTTTAATTGCATCGCAATACGTTTGTCGCCATCTTCGTTCCATTTGCCAGGGCCGACAGCTATAACTTCGCCTTCTTGCGGTTTTTCTTTGGCGGTATCAGGAATTACAATGCCGCTTTTTGAAACCTGTTCTGTTGATAACGGACGCACAACAACGCGGTCCGAGAGTGGTTGAATCTGCATTTTTGCCTCCTTTTTAACCATATTTCAAATTTGATTGTAAAGCTCGCTTTACATTGTGTCAAGAATGTTTACAAACTTTAGTGATTGCTATAGCATTTGCCCGTATCACCAAGGAGGTGAGGCAGTGATTCAAGTTGGATGTAGAACCTTACAAAGTGACGTTGAGTTGCGAGAGCATTGCTTGTGTTGTATGGAGGCGATTGATCAGCTTCGTAAGAATCGCTATAACCCGGACATCGCAAGCAAATTCAACGAGCATTCTAGCGCTGTGAGATTGTATCTAGTGCAGCTGAAGGATCGTCTCAAGAAGGCAGAAGATGTTGACTTAAGTCTTCATTCGGCACTCAAGGCCACGTACCACGCCTGTGTTGGTGGAGATTCGGTAACGATTTACGTTGGCCGCGACGAAACGGATGTTACAGTTGCTGTCAAAGAAACCCTTCCGATGCTGAGAGGGCTAATCAGCGACCTGTGTCGGCTCAAAGTCCAGATTTCTAAAGGAGGTATGCCAACCAAAAAGTCGGAAGACAGATGGATGGAACGCTTCAGCAGAATTTCGAACAGCTCTGCCTTTTACACCCCCGCTAAGCAGTAGCGTGAAAACGCATCGATGTTCAATCTTCCGAGGCGGCCCAACGGCCGCCTATTCTAATATTTGATATTTTTTGATACAATTTACCCAATTTAGCAGAGCCAATACGGAGCTCATAGAGAGGTGAGTTATCCGTACGAGATCGTTCTGTTAAAAGGAGGAAGACGATGCAAAGGGGCGCTTGCCCCGAATAGGATCCGAGCGAGGATGGGGAAACGATAGAAGTTGGTGGAAGTGGCTTCGTCGGTAAGAACCTAGCTCGAAAAAAACTATCCATAGAAGACGAATTTAAGGTTTGCCTACCACCAGGCGAACCTCTTTTTTAAAAATAGCGGCGCTTAACTTTCGTTTTGCGCCGCTTAGATCTTGAGCACCCCGGCGACTGCCGGAGTAAACTCGTTTACCAACGTTGAACCGCCGTCGAAGAAGATGGTGTATTCGAACCCCCACTTCTTTGCAATCCGCAAGCAGGATTTTGCCGAGCCCTTTAGTTTAACGATGAAGAAATATTTTCCCTTCACCGCCCACATCTGGCGCAGACACTTTCTGCTTGGCTCGGGTGGAATGTTCTTGCCGGCAGCGGCGTAGATCGGTTGACCGTAATTCAGACTGTCAATATAGCTCGGAAAAATCCGAACTTTACCGTCAGCGTGAACCGTCATCACCTTCTGCTTAAAGATGTCGCCCACCACCATTTTGCGATCGTCTATCAGCAAATCGATGGCGTGGTACATCCCGAAGCGTTTTGCAAAGAACCCAGCCGGCATTACTTCCACCGCTTTGAGTCTCCGCTTGGCCTCTTCTAGCTTGATGCCACCCCTGTAGTGCTTGAACACCACCTTAAACTTCGCCATGTCGTAGCGTTTAACGCTAAACGCAAAACCCAGGTGGGCCAGCGCTAGCGTAATAAGAAACAACAAGCTGCGCATACGCACCTCCTAAGTTTTGATAATTAAACAATACCTTGCTTTGAATTTAACGCAAGAATTTTCGTGCTACAATTCAACCATGAGCGAAAAAAGACTATTTAGCGGCATTCAACCGAGCGGGCCGATTCATTTAGGTAACTATTTAGGGGCGATAAAACAATGGGTTGAATATCAACACGACTGGGACGCTTATTTTTCGGTGGTAGATTTACACGCTTTAGTTGCAAGGCCGGGCGTAAAGGATTTACGAGAGCGCACTCTTGATACGCTAGCGATGCTAATTGCGATCGGCATCGATCCAAAATCGGCGACGCTATTTGTGCAATCCGACGTTCCGGCGCATAGCGAACTCGCTTGGATAATGAATTGTTTTACTAGTATCGGCCAGTTAAGTCGCATGACACAGTACAAAGAAAAAAGCGAGACCCAAGGCGAGACCGCCGGATTATTTAACTACCCAGTTTTACAAGCGGCCGATATTGCGCTCTATAACGCTGAAGTGGTACCAGTTGGCGACGATCAACTACAACATTTGGAGTTAGCACGCGAGATCGTCCGCAGTCTAAATAGTTACGCTGGCAAAGAAATACTGGTTGAGCCAAAACCGCTACTCAATAAATCCTCAAGAATTATGGCGCTAAACAACCCAGAAAAAAAGATGAGCAAAAGCGTGTCCGGTTCAGCGATCGGTTTACTGGATAGCGAAGACGAGGTGGCACGTGTCATAAAGCGTGCCGTAACGGACAGCGACCCAAATAGCAGTACGCCAAGCGGGGCGCTCAAGAATCTTTTCACAATTCTCGAATCAGTAAGCGACGTGCAAACGATCGCAAAATTTGAAGAAATGCGCGTTGGCGGACATTTGCGTTACAGCGAGCTAAAAGAACAACTGATTGACGATGTTGTAGCGTTTCTGCGACCGATCCAGCAAACCTATAAAACTTTGCGAGCTGATACTGGGGCGTTAAATGAAATTCGCTTACAGGGCGCAAAAAAAGCCGAGGTCGTTGCATCTGATACGCTACAAAAAGTTAAATCCGCGCTTGGCCTAAACTAGAACTGGCTCTATTGATTTTTTAAACACTTCATTCAAGATTTTAATATCCACACAAAAAGGAGGTGGTGTATATGAGCTCGGGGCTACCAGCGCACTCGGCAATTTTCTAGAGAGACTAATGGCCATTTTCGGGAAACGAGAATCGGTTATAGAGGTCAAACTAGGTTATTGTCACGAGTGCCTGAAGGAAGGTAGGTACGTCATTGTTGACGATGATGACGGGCCAACTGTTTGCATCTTCGATCATCGAACGGGAGTCAACTATGTTCGCAAACTCTGCCCGAGGCACGCGCAAAAGCTGCGTAACTAAGGGCAATTAGGCGCACCGGATCCGTCCGCTGCGCCTAATTTCTATCGCTATTTCTTTGCGTTCAAGAATATAACCATCTAGACACGCTGTCTCGGCATCCAGCGATGCCGAGCGCTCCCGCTCAAAGAAAAACTGCTCGACAGAGCTCGCAGACCATGCTTTTTCTTCTGCGCGACGGTCTAGATAATTATATTCTTGAACGCCAGCTACTTTACACGCTCGCAATAATCCCCACTGTCGGTGTTAATGGTTATATTGTCGTTGATGTTAATAAATAACGGAACCATTACAGTTGCGCCAGTTTCAAGAGTCGCTTTTTTTAGTGCCGCAGAAGCGGTATTGCCCTTAAACCCTGGTTCAGTATAAGTAACTTTTAGGGTAACTTTTTTGGGGATGTTAATTCCGATTGCCCTACCTTGCCAAGTAATTAAATCTACACTCTCACCCTCTTTTAAGTATTTCTTTTCTCTTTCTGTAATTGGTAGCTCAAGCGTTTCGAAATCGTCGTTTGTCATGCAAAAACCCTTTTCACCCTCGGCGTAAAGATATTGAGCGCTTTTGTATAGCAAGTCTGCGCTTTCTAACTTTTCATCGCCAGCGAAAGTAAAGTCGATTACGGCGCCGCTTAATAAATTGCGCATTTTGGTAACTAGTTTTGCGCCACCCCGACCAACTTTTAGATGATTGGCCTCAAGCACTTCGTGCGGGGCGTCACGAAAAATAATCTTCGCACCAGATCTAACTTGGTTTAGCGAGAGCATTGAAATTATCTTTTAGTAAACGATAGTAAACCTAAAAAGCGAGCACGCTTAACAGCGGTGGTTAGCTGACGTTGATACTTGGTTGAGGTATGCGTTTCAGTTGCGCTTTTAATTTTACCCCAAGCGGTAACGTAGCGGCTTAGAAGCGCGCTGTCGCGATAATCAATCTCTTTAATTTGGTTTTTGGTGAAATAACAATCTACTTTTCTTTTCATGTTTTTTTAAAATGGGATGTATCCTCCGCAGTGCTCCGGCATATCCCGTTTTTGATTTTCTTTTACTATTTTATTTATATTCATGGTTCAAATCAAAACGGTATATCATCTAAATTAATCTCGTCGGCTGGAGCGGTTTCTGCTTTTTTGCTGGATTTTTTTGGCGCGTCTTCTTCGCCGCTAACTGCGCCAACAATATCAAAGCTGGCACCGTCGCCTTTTGGAGCGAGCGGGATAAAGTTTTCGGCAACAATTTCGGTTTTAGAGCGCTTGGCGCCGTCGGTGCCCTCCCAGCTACTGGTTTGAAGGCGACCTTCGATATAAACTTTTTTGCCTTTTGAAAGCATTTGGCTGGCCAGTTCGCCCTGCTTACCCCAAATCGAAATTTCGTGATATTGGGTGTCTTCTTTAGTATTACCGTCTTTGTCTCTCCATCTTCGGTTAGTGGCAACGGCAAAAGTGCAGATACTCTGACCGCTAGCGATTGTGCGCAGTTCTGGATCTCTAGTTAAGTTACCTAAAATTTCGGCACGGTTTAAACTATACATTTACTTCCTCTTTTACTTCTTTCTCTGTATGAGGTCTAGAATTTCGGTAATTTCTTTTTGGTGTGTCGATGTCGCCCTTCCAATCTGTAAGCAAATATCGGCAAACGTGTTCTTCTGTTTTTATCTCTTTGTCGATTTTTTTAGCAGTTTGAGTATCGGTTTCAAAGAAAATCGAGGTAAGTAGTAAGGTACTTTCTTTTTTTATCTGGAACGCGAGTTTACGTTCGCCTAGATTCTCGCTTTTCTTAACAGTAACTTCGAATTCTTTGATAAATTTTTCTAGCTCTGCAAAATCCGCTTCTGTTTTTACAAGAGCGCTTAGTAAATACAATTTAGTTGTAGCTGTTTCTTCTGACATTCAAGAGCAATTGTACACTCAAAGTAGGTACTAAATCAAGAGCTAATAGGTCCCGTAGCAAATTATTTACGAGACCAATTCTTGTACGTCGTAAACTCCGAATCAAGAGCTTGCAGGTTCCTTTGGGGTATTGTCGCTGTGAAATTTTTTATGGGCCTCGCGAAGCGATCTGTCCGTTACATGTGTATATGCTTGGGTGGTGGTGATTGAGCTATGCCCAAGGAGCGCTTGAACAGAACGTAAATCGGCGCCGCTTCGCAGTAATTCGGTTGCAAAGCCGTGGCGAAGTTTATGCGGTGTAACTGGTTTATTGATATCGCAAGCTTTGGCGTAGACAGTGATTAAGCGTTGAATTGTACGCGCCGTTAACGGCTTAACGGCGTTATCTAGCTCTGGTTTCCTGTGATGGCGAATAAATAAGTAGCTGTTAGAGTCTTTACGCGACAAAAGATAATTTTTTAAATCCTTTTGGGCGCGCTCGGTTAAAAATACCGGACGAACCTTCCCACCCTTGCCCTTAATTGAAAACTCCGATTTTGCTATAACTTGTTCGCGCTTTAATTTAACGAGTTCGGCGATCCTTAAGCCAGTTGAAAAAAGGATACTAATTATCGCTAAATCCCGTTTACCACTGGTAGTGCTGGTGTCGACAACAGAACGGATTTTTTCAATCTCGTCGTTTTCAACAAATATAACTTGCCTTGAAGCGGTTTTAGCGAGCGTAATTTTTTCACTTGAAAGTACACCTTCTACGTCTTTTTTAGCTAAGTATTTCAATAGCGACCTAATCGCGATTAAGTAATAATTTTGTGTTTTAGGGCTAGGCGAGCGCTCGCTACCTCGCAAATACATCTGGAATTCTTCAACATCTTCTGCGGTAATTTGCGTTACGTTTTCGAGATTATTTTGATCGCACCAAGTTTGAAAACGCGCTAAATACATCGTGTAATTACGCAATGTTAACGGCGAATAACCCTTACTAACGGTGTTGTGACGCAAGAATTCTTTAATCGCTCGAGAAATTTTCATTTGTTGGGTATACTCTAGCATATATGTGGCTACTTGAATTAGACAAAACCATAACTTTTTGGCTTTACAAAGAACAATTAAGCGAGCAAGTTAATTACCTAGCAAGCTACTTTATCTATTTGTTACCGCTATCGCTGATATATTTATTTTTCCATAGTTACAAAGATCGTTTGGTGGCAATTAAAGTATTGATTATTTCTATCTTTAGCTGGAAGGTGCTAAGTTATTTAACTGGTCTAATAAGCTATAACTATTTCGAATTTAGAGACCGGCCGTTTGCGACGTATGGGATTAAAGAATTGTTTTTTGAACGTCCCGAAAAGGCCTTTCCGTCGGATCACGCGGCGTTGTTGGCAACGGCAACGCTTTGTTTCTTTTACTATAAATATCCGCGGCTAGGTTGGTTCTTTTTAATTGGCGGCGTAATTGTCAGTAGTTTTGCACGAGTGGTAATCGGATTTCATTGGTTTGGAGATGTTGTTGGCGGTTGGGTTATCGGTTTAATCGCGTTTGGAGTATTAACTATCTTTGATCGATCAATTAACATATTCTTAGAGAAGTTTTTATTATTTCGTGGAAATGTCAAAAAAGTTTAAACGCACCGTTGCTGAAGTGATTTCTTTTATTACCAACCCGGCTTTAGTTGTGGTGGCAAGTTTGGCGGTAATTACCATTAGGTATATCTCTAGTAGTGAGCAGTACTGGAATTGGCTGGCTGTTGCGATCGGACTTTTGCTTGGCCCAAGTAGTCTTTACATCGTTTTAATGTGGCTAAAAGAACGTGAAGTCGATATCGATATTACAAACAGGGAAGATAGGATTGTACCGCTACTACTTACAACAGTCGGGGCTGTTATCGGTGGGTATTTATTACAACAACGCGTCGGTAATAGTTCTTTGCTTTTATTAAGTAATACCTTAGTTGCGATGTTAGTACTGCTTACGATCGTAACTTTTGTGTGGAAAATTAGTTTGCACGCCTCAACTTTTATGGCGGCAGTTAGCTTGGTAGTGGTATTTCGAGGATTTGATTTTGCGTGGCTGTATTTAGCAATTTTACCGATTGCTTGGGCGCGATTTAATTTAAGACAACATACGCCGGCTCAAGTAATTGTTGGGGCGTTAAGCGGTGTGCTAATAACTTTTTCGTTAGCGATAATTCTAAACTAAATCTCTAAATCTTGAACCGACGGCTGCTCTGGTTTGGGGGAAGAATTGGCTGGACTTGCGGCCGTAGGCGGCGTTGGTGGAGAAATGGGATCAAGCGCATCGCCTGGTTCGGGGATAGTTTTTGGCGGCTCGTCAAAGTTTATTTTGATTGGATTGGCTGGCGGCGGTGGTAAATCTACTTTTGGTGCAGTAACTGGAACGGGTGGCATCGGCGGCGCTGGCATCGGTGGAATTTTTGGTATTGAAGGCGGCGGGGTTAGATTTGTGGGTGTTGATACGCTTGGATTAATTGTTGGTATTGGCGGCGTTACTGGTGCGGGTGCGCTTGGCATCGGCGCAGGAGCGCTAGGCGGTTCTGGAGTAATCGGTGGAGTAGTTGGTATCGGCGGTGGAGTTGGGATAGGAGGTACTGAAGGGACAGATGGTGTGATAGGAAGATCCGGAATTATTGGCTTAGGAGCGATCACCGGTTCGCTAATAGGTTTAGGCATCGGTGGTGGCGCTACTGGCGAAGGGGCGCCTGGAATTGGTGGCGCGGTAAAGGAATTACTAGACATTGGAGCGTTCGGGGTTACGTTTCGTGGCGGAATAATCGGCCACGGATTAACTGGCTTTGGTTTTTCCGAAACTGGCGAAGCGCTAGGAGCGTTATTTATCGGTAGATTATTACTTAACGAACCCATCCAAGTTGGATTGATTGGGGAAGTTGGAGGTTTTGGTGGCGCAGGCGGTACGGGAGGCGCTACCGGAATTGGTGGAATGGTTGGTTTTGGTAGCGGCTTATTTTCAATACTGGAAACCGGTGCGCTAGGCGGGGCAATTGCAGGTTTTTGTTCGTTAATTACTTTTGGCTCGAAAGATTGTGGCGCAGGAACGAACGGCTCTTTAATGGCCGGTAATGAATTAAATTTGGTTTCGTTTATTGGTTCGGCAGATTTTTGAGGTAATTTTACTGGCGCGCCCTCACCATCGATTAGTTCGGCGAGGTGTTCGATGTTTATCAGCGCAACCGCGGGCTTTCCGCCTTTAGTTACAACATATAAGCCGTGCTTGTCTTTTTCGATTTCTGCAATAATCTTACTCAAGTTATCTCGAGCATCGGTTAAAGGCACAATATTATCGATCGGCACGTTTATTATTTTCCCTCCATTTAAATAAGCGTAAGGCAGTTAGGTGGCGCTGTCAATTATGTTTACGCTACAAGGATTTTCGCCTACAATAACGAAATGAAAAATACTGTAAATTCTAAAGTTTTGCCAAATAAATTAACACTCGTAACAGTCAATATTCCGTCGTTTCACTCGGTAACAAATTTTCTGGTGATTCGAAGCGGCTCACGTTACGAGACGCCGAAGAATAATGGCGTGGCCCACTTTTTGGAACACATGGTTTTTAAAGGTACTAAAAGTTACGAGGGTTCTAAGGAGATTGCAGAGGCAATAGAAGGCATCGGCGGCTATTTTAACGCTTGGACTAGTAACGATCACACCGCATATTACAATACTGTGCCGTCGAGCCAGTGGCGTAGGGGAATCAACGTACCGTTTGAACTAGCGTTTACGCCAAAACTTCGAAAAGAAGATATGGAACGCGAACGAGGCGTAATTATCGAGGAAATCCGCCGGATGAACGACGACCCATCTAGTCTTGCCGACGACCGTTTGGGTGAAATATTATTCCCAAATAACTCGATCGGTTATTCAGTAATCGGTAGCGAAGAAACTATTAACAACATGAAAATCGAAGACTTTAAAGATTATCACACCGCTCATTACGCCCCTAGCCAAGCGTATTTTGTTGCAGTCGGTGATCTAGAAGGCAAAGATATCGAATCAGCTGTCCTTGAAGAGTGCGCGCATTTAAGCGAAAAACCAATTAGTAAAACCGAATATATAAAAAAACCAAGTAAAAAAGCGCTTAAGCTGCTAAATAAAAAAACCGATCAAACTCATTTTTTGCTCGGCTCATCAGACCCAATATTATCCGGTAATAATAACAATCAAGCCGTGGCCGCAGTCTTAAATGCAGTTTTAGGATCTGGTATGAGCTCGAGATTATTCCTAAATATCCGCGAAAAGAAAGGGTTAGCGTATTCCATTAACTCTGGTTATTACAGCTTTGAAGATACCGGAGCGATCGTAATTTACGGCGGAGTTAATACCCAAAAAATTGCGATGACGCTTGAAGCGTTAAACGAAGAGTTTGAAAAATTGATGACTGAAGAAGTCGGTGAGGTTGAATTAAATAAAGCAAAATCACTAATTCAAGGATCTTATGATTTACGTGCCGATCGGCCGATCGATATCGCCACTTGGTACGGAACAAGCTTTCTACTGGGAAATAAACGAACTTTCGAACAGGCAAAAGAAGAGATCAGTGCCGTTACCGCAAAGCAAATCAAAGACTTAGCGCAAATATTATTCGTAAAAGATCGATTAGCGCTAAGCGTGGTCGGTCCGTACGAAACCGACGAAATCTTTGCCAGCTACCTCGAATTAAAGTAAAATACTACCATGATTACTAGAACGCTCGTCTTAATTAAACCAGATGCCGTTGAGCGTGGCTTAATCGGTAAAGTAATTTCCAGATTCGAAAATCGCGGTCTAAAAATTGTTGGCTTAAAGCTGTTAATCGCCGAGGCAGATACCGCCAGGAATCATTACGGCGATTGGGTTGATCGTTACGCCGATAAGTTAGGGCGCGAGAAAGCGCAGTCGATAATCGACGAAATGGTTAAGTTTATGACTTCCGGACCAATTGTAGCGATGGCGGTTGAGGGCGTTAACGCGGTGCCATTGGTTCGAAAAATTGTTGGCTCAACTTATCCAAACGAAGCGCCGGTTGGGACTATTAGGGGTGATTTTGCTCATGTTTCGCAAGACTACGCCAATTCAATCGGTATAACTATTAAAAACATCGTTCATGCCAGCGGTTCCGACGACGAAGCAAAGATTGAGATTAAAACTTGGTTTAAAGACGACGAACTAACTGATTATTCGGTTGTCCACGAAAAACATACCCTTAAGTAACAGCAATGCTTGCTTACGTATTATTTGCGCTAAGCGCCATTCTCTCCGGAGCAATTACCCACTTTTTATCTAAATGGGCACAGCAACGAAAAAAGTTTTTACCGCCGGTTCGTGAGCGCGACGTTCATACTAAACCCGTTCCAAGAGTGGGCGGCATTGCTATCGTTGCCAGTTTTTATATTACAACTCTTTTAATTACCGCCATTTTCCCAGATTTATTGAGTTTTACTAATACAAAAGTACTTGGCATAGATAGGAGCTTATTTGGTTTATTTATGGGTCTATTTATTTTAACGGCGGTAAATATTCTTGATGATTACAAGTCTTTACGCTGGCAGTGGCGCTTGCTGGCACAGATCGCTTCGGCAGTAATAATTATTGCATTTGGAATTAGGGTGGACTGGCTAACTAATCCGTTTGGTGGTGTTATCCAAATGGGGCAATGGGGGAGCGTATTTGTAATTATTTGGATTGTCAGCTTAACTAACGCTACCAACTGGCTGGACGGCGTGAACGGACTAGCTGGTGGGGTTGGCGCGATCGCTCTAGCAATACTTTACTTTTTATCGATTAGCCCAGAAGTTCAGCAGGACGGTAACGCCCTACTTGCGGCGATTTCCTGCGGTGCTGTTATCGGATTTCTGCCGTTTAATATCGTTCGCGCTAAAGCCTTTCTCGGCGATACCGGATCGATGTTTATCGGCTTTTTAGTTGGTGCTATCGCGATAATTTCTGGCGGAAAAGTTGCGACCGCCTTTTTGGTACTAGCGATTCCGTTTTTAGATTCGATCGTTGTAATAATCACCCGATTATTAAATAAACAATCACCGTTTCGTCCTGATAATCGCCATCTGCACCATAAATTGTTGCAACTTGGATTGAAGCCGTATCAAATTGTGTTAGTAATTTACACTGTGAGTTTATTCTTTGGGCTTCTGGCGCTGTATACTCAACCGATCGGTAAAGTGGCGGCAACTATTTTAGCGCTACTGATGACACTTGCGTTAGTATTGATATACACCGTTAAAACAAAGAAGATGACTAAAGATGGGGAAAAGTAACGCATTACAAGAAGCTGAAGATTTTGATTTTCGTGGCCGACGCGAGAACGAAAAAGTTGTGGTAGTAGTTAAATATCACGCCTGGCTATTAATGCCGATCGTTTATATTTGGCTGATTGCTTTTGCTTTAATGGCTGGTAGTTTTTACCTGTTTGGCGCGTCGAAAGTTACTTCGATTGCGATTACAGTTTTAGTTGTTTCGTGCGTATTAAATACGGTTTATCGCTGGTTTATTTGGAACGCCGGAAACTACATTATTACCAATCAGCGAGTGATTCGAATCGAGCAATTAAGCTTATTTAATCGCGAAATTTCGGAGGCCGAAATCGACCGAATCCAAGAGATTTCAACGGAGATAAGAGGTCCAATTCACACACTTTTTGGCTTTGGAACGGTTAAAATACAGACCGCCTCCAATACCGGCAAGGTAGATTTAGAAGATATTACCAAACCGTACGACATTCAGCAGATTATCGCTGGCATTCAAAAATCGCCCAAAGACTTAGCTTAACTAACTGGTAACTGGAGCACTTCGCGGACTTTTTCTTTTAGTTCGTCGCAAACTTTAACAGTACTTTTAGTTGGCACAACTTTAACTTGATCGCCTTGCATCACCCTTAATTCCACCGGTGTCGTTCCCTTGAACTCTCCAAGAACAATTTTGAGCGCTTCAACTTGTTCGCGCTTTACAGTGCGTGGTAAATCGATTGTGTAAATTTTCTCAACGGGTAATTTTTTTGTTTGTTCGGCGTTTTTGTAGATGAAATTTGAGCGTCGCGGCGCATCCGAGCCGTTTTGCATTACCGGCGGTAGCTTCAGCATTTCTAACTGTTCAACGAGCCAAACTTTATCGGCGAGCACCTTTACCGTCCCGTCTTTGTCGCTGATTTTTCCTTCTACCACTACTAATTTGTCAGTTACCCAGAATTCCTGACGGTCTTTAAAGATGGTTGGGAACACGATCACTTCAGTTAGGCCAGTTAAATCTTCGATCTGAACGAACGCCATCGTTTGATTGGATTTAGTGGTAATTTTTTTAACTTCAATTATTACGCCCCCAACGCGGACGACTTTATTGGCCATTTCGATTGAGAGCTCGTTTATTGGAGTGGTATTTTTTTCTAAAATTTCGGAGAATTGTTTTAACGGGTGACTGGAAAGGTAAAGTCCTAATAACTCCTTCTCCCAAGCTAAAAATTGGGCGGTATCTTCAACCCCTTCGGGCAATTCGAGCTTGGCTAAAGTGTTGTGATGCGACTCATCGCCGAACATCGTTAATTGGTTGGCGGAGTTGTTTTTGCCAAAACCGCTGGCGTATTTGGTAATTAATTCCATTCCGGCGTATAAACTTTTTCGATCGTTAAACCGATCGAGCGCGCCGGATTTAACTAAACTTTCAAGAACTTTCTTGTTTAGTGTTGTGCTACAGCGCTCTAAGAAGTTTTCCAAGCTACTAAACAAACCGTTGGTTTTACGTTCTTTAACGATGCCTTTGGCCACATTTGTGCCGACGTTTTTTATCGCCGACAAACCAAATCTAATCGCTTTCTCACCTTTCACTACGCCAAAATCAGAGAACGATTCGTTCACATCCGGGCTTAAAACTTTTATACCGATGCGCTCACACTCTAGAATTTCAATGGACAATCGGTCGATGTTGTCCAAATCGCTTGTCATCAGTGCCGCCATAAAACAGTCGGGGTAGTGGGATTTTAGGTAGGCGGTTTGATAGGCGATTAAGGCGTAGCAAACAGCGTGGCTTTTATTAAAACAATAGGCGGCGAAGTCTTCGAGCTGTTTCCAAATTTCTGCGGCTTTTGCTTCTTTTACGCCGTTATTCATCGCCCCAGAAATAAATTTTTCTTTCATTTCTGCAAGTAATTTCGGGATTTTTTTACCGATTGCTTTACGCAACACGTCGGCTTCAGAGCCAGTAAAGCCAGACATATCCTTACTCATTCGCATTACCTGTTCTTGATAAAGCGGGATGCCGTAAGTTTCTTTTAGCGCGTTCTCGGCGAGCGGATGAAGGTAGGTGACCGCTTCTTTACCGTTTTTACGATCGATAAAACTTTGAATCCATTGCATCGGCCCCGGGCGGTAAAGCGCCACCATAGCGACAATATCTTCGAACTGGTTTGGTTTTAGCTCTTTGATGTAGCGTTTCATACCTGATGACTCCAGTTGAAAGACCCCAGTTGTCTCGCCGCGACCAAACAGTCCGAAAGTTTTTTTGTCGTCAAGCGGAATATTATAGATATCTATTTTCTCGCCGTAAGTGGCTTCGATAATCTCGCAGGCCTTGCGCATAATTGTTAAGTTACTTAGCCCCAAAAAGTCCATTTTTAATAGACCGATTTTTTCGATCGGTTCCATCGAGTATTGAGTGACTTGGTGAACGTCGCCGCCTTGTGACTGTTGAACAGACACGTAATTATCGAGCGGATCTTTGGAAATTACGATTGCGCAAGCGTGCTGGGAGGCGTGGCGAATCGTCCCTTCTAGTTTCATCGCCGAGTCGAGCAATAATTTTGCTTCCGGATCGTTATTATAAAGTTCTTTCAGTTCCGGCGCTTCTTTGACTGATTTTGAGAGCGGCATGTGGCGACCCTGAATCGGCGCCGGCACGGTTTTGGCGATTGCGTCAACTTGGGTGTATGGCATACCGAGAACTCGGCCGACGTCGCGAACCGCCGCTCGGGCCATAATCGTACCAAAGGTTATAATGCCGGCAACGTGATTATCGCCGTATTTGTGACGGACGTAATCGATAACTTCGCCGCGGCGAACATCTTCAAAATCCATATCGATATCTGGCATCGAGATTCGGCTGGGGTCTAAAAATCTTTCAAAAAGGAGCCCGTATTTAAGTGGGTCGACGTTAGTAATACCGGCGGTATACGCCAAAATCGAACCAGCCGCCGAGCCACGCCCCGGGCCAACAACAATGCCTTTACTTTTAGCAAAACGAACCAAATCAGCAGTAATTAAGAAATAGCCCGGGAAGCCCATTTGGATAACCGTATCAAGTTCAAAATTTAAGCGTTCTTTTATTTCGTTCGTAATTTTACCGTATCGCTCGATTGCGCCTTGCTCGCACCATTTTCGCAGGAGTGATTCTTCGGTTTCGCCTTCGGGCAAGGGGAATTTTGGCAATAAACTCTGGCCAAGCGGAATATCAATATCCACCATATCGGCGATTTTGACGGTATTGGTCATCGCTTCTGGCAAATCTGGGAACGCTTGCGCCATCTCCTCTGACGATTTTAAGGAAAAGTCACTAGTGTAAACCATTCTATTGGTATCACTAACCAGCCGACCGGTTTGAATACAAACTAGCTGATCGTGCGCAACCGAGTCGCCGGAGTTAACGTAGTGGGCGTCGTTGGTAACGATAAGTGGGATTCCGGTTTTTTTAGATAACTCGCGGATATGGGTGTTTACAACCTGTTGTTCTGCAATGGCGCTGTGGTGTTGTAACTCTAAGTAGTAATGGTCTTTGCCAAATATATCTTGATATGTGCGAACAGTTTCTTCGAGCTTGTCGAACTGTTTGTCTAAGATTAAGCGCGAGGTTTCGCTGGCTAAACAAGCGCTAGTGGCGATTATTCCCTCGCTATGCTTGCTTAGTAACTCGCGGTCGATTCGGGGTTTGTAGTAATAGCCCTCTAGGTGAGCGGCGGAAGTGAGTTTGATTAAATTTTTATAGCCAGTAAAGTTTTTGGCAAGTAATACCATATGGTAGGGTTTAGTATCAACACCGGAACTTTTGTCTGTCATTTTGCGCGGGGCGACGTACGCTTCTTGGCCGATAATCGGCTTGATGCCGGCTTTTTTACAGCTGTTATAAAAATCGATCGCGCCGTACATTACACCGTGATCAGTTAAGGCGAGCGCCGGCATTTCGTGTTCCACAGCTTTCTTTACTAGCTCATCAACCTTACCGAGCCCGTCGAGTAAGGAATAGTGACTGTGCACATGTAGGTGGACGAACTGTTGTTTAGACATGTCTTCTTTTTGTAGCATTTTAACGTCGTTGTTATCAATGTAGAATTAATTATCTCGTTGACGTTTCGGTGAATTTTCGGTAAAATTATTCAGAAATGGCATCAACAAAAGCAAAAGGTTCTAGTAAAAACGGCAGAGATTCACAGAGTAAGCGCTTAGGCGTGAAAGTTTACGGTGGTCAGGTTGTTAGAACCGGAGGCATTATCGTCCGTCAACGCGGCAGTAAGTTTTACACCGGCGCAAACGTTCAAAAAGCCGGCGACGACTCGATTTACGCAACCAAAGACGGCGTCGTTGAATTTACTACTAAAAAAGTTAAAAACTTTGCCAACCAAAATATCAGTAAAATTTTCGTTAACGTAAAATAATGAACGCAGAAGCAATAATTAAGGGTTTAGAGCAAACTCAAATTAAAAAGAACGTCGCTGACGTTCGAGTGGGGGACACTGTAAAAGTTCACTACAAAATCCGCGAAGGCAACAAAGAACGAATTCAGATTTTTGAAGGCCTAGTTATCGATACCAAAAACGGCAAGAATTTACAGGGATCATTTATCGCCCGCAAAGTTGTGGCTGGAATCGGCGTAGAACGAACTTTTCCGCTGCACTCGCCGTGGATTGTTAAAATCGAACGCGTTAAAACCGGTAAAGTCCGCAGAGCTCGTTTAAATTATGTTCGCAAATACGCAACCAGTTCGCGTTTTAAACTTAAAGACAAAGGCAAAGAAGGCACAATCTGGGAAGATATCGCCGAACAACAGGAACAAGCCGAAGAAGCAAGAATCGAAACCGAAGAGCAGATTGAAAATACCGTTGCCGAGCCAACTGCTGAAGAAGAATCTGCAACTGACGAAACTCCTAAAGCTGAAGAAGTAGAAGCTCCAGCTGTTGAAGAAACCGCACAAACTGATAAGAATGTAGCTGATGACGTATCAGAGCAAGAAGTTAGGGAATCAGGGGGAGAAGTTAGCGCTTCAACACCTGCCGAAGAAGTACAAAGTCCTAGCGACAAATCTTCGAACTAAATTTGGCGAGATCGACATTTTGGCCCAAGACGGTAATGTCTTGGTTATAGTTGAAGTTAAAACCAAAAGTAACGATTTTTTCGGGCACGCTATCGAAATGATTACCGCTACCAAACGCCGCAAACTAATTTTGCTTGCCCACGAGCTTCAAATGAAACACAAAACCGACTCGGTTCGAATTGATATCGTTACCATCGATAACGCCGAAAGTGAGCCGGTTATAAAACACCATAAAGGGATGATTGAGTGCGTCTTCTAACCAAGCCAGCTTTAGTTTAAAATAAACCTAATATGTCAGATATTCGTGTACGAATTGCCCCATCGCCAACTGGTTTACTCCACATCGGTACCGCTCGAACGGCGCTGTTTAATTATTTATTTGCCAGGCATTATAAGGGCAAATTTATCGTTCGTATCGAAGACACCGACAAAGAGCGCTCAACCGATGCGTTTACTAAAGACATTTTAGACGGCTTGGAATGGCTCGGCTTAAATTGGGACGAAGGCCCAACGGTTGGCGGCGAATTTGGACCGTATTTCCAGCAAGAACGCGAGCATCTGTACGAGCAGTATGTTGATCAACTTTTGGAATCTAAGCGCGCCTATCGCTGTTATTGCACACCAGACGAGCTGTCGCTAGAGCGCGAACAACAACAGGCCCGCGGCGAAGCGCCGAAGTACTCCGGCAAGTGCCGGAACCTAACAGAGGGCGAGCGCGAACAGTTCGAGCTCGAGGGGAGAGAATCGGTAATTCGTTTTGCGATCGATAATCAGTCGGTCGAATTCGACGACTTAATTAAAGGACACGTCAGCATCGACACCACGCTTATGAGCGATTTTGTAATTGTTCGAAGCGACGGCACGCCGTTATTTATTTTTTCAAACGCCGTCGATGATTATTTAATGAAAATCACCCACGTTCTGCGCGGCGACGACCACTTAAACAACGTGCCAAAACAAATAATGCTAAACGATGCGCTCGGGTTTACTTCGCCAAATTTCGGGCATTTTCCGCTAATTTTTAACACCGATCGCTCTAAAATGAGTAAGCGCAAAGATCCGGTTTCGATAACGAACGATTTTAAACAAAAGGGTTATTTGCCAGAGGCGATAATTAATTTTGTAGCGCTGCTGGGTTGGAATCCGGGAACCGAGCAAGAGATTTTTAGTATCGAAGAATTAATTAATGAGTTTACTGTCGAAAGAGTCGGCAAGAGCCCGTCAATTTTTGATATCGAAAAACTGCAATGGATGAACGGCGCTTATATTCGTGAACTGCCAATTGCCGAGCTTGCTAAAAGGGTTGAGCCGTTTATCTCTGACGATTCAATTAAGGAAGCGATCGAAAAGGACGTCAATTACTTCCATCAAGCTTTAACGCTTGTTAAAGACCGGATGCGTTTACTAAGCGAAGTCGAAGATCAGATAAAAATGTTTTACTTTAAACCAAAGTTCGACAAAGTTCTGTTAACCGCTAATAAATCCACTGCCGAAAATGCCAAGAAATCGCTTGAAGTGGCATCGAAAGTTTTGACGGAGTTAAAAGATTTTACAACCGCCGCAACCGAAACGGCACTAAGAGCGGCTGCCAAAGAAAACGGACTCAAAGACGGCGAAATATTATGGACGGTACGCGTTGCCCTATCTGGTTCGGCGCAATCTCCGGGAACTTTCGAGTTGCTGGAAGTGTTGGGGAAGAAAGAATCACTAGAGCGTATAAATATAGCTTTAAATCTTTGTTAGGGCTCGATATAGCAATCAATATTTGATAGAATTACAGGTATATTCCCGGATCGTCTAACGGCAGGACGACTGCCTCTGGCGCAGTTAATCGGGGTTCGAATCCCTGTCCGGGAACACTAAAAAACCGCCGTAAAGGCGGATTTTTAGTGTTCTGAAATATTCGAACTCAAATCTTTGATTTGCAGGTTCGATTACGAGCCGAGCGAAGCGAGGCGAGGAATACCGAAGTCCGCCAACTGGCGGACGGAGGGTAATCCCTGTCCGGGAACAAAAAATACGCTATCGGCGTATTTTTTTGTTCCCGCAGGCCGAACCCCTCGGCTTTGCCGATGGGTTCGCTATGGCGAGCTTGTCGAGCCATTTCTGAAGGTACGAAGTACCGGAAGCCTCCCTGTCCGGGAAAAAAGTAGTGTAATATTTAGTGAATGTCCGATAATAAGCAAACAATTGACACGTATAATAAAAAGGCAATCGAGTATATTAAATCTTCGCCAAAATTTGTTGATGGAAAGCTGAAAAATTGGATTGATAAAAATTTTGCGAAACTTATCCCCGGAAAGTCTAAAATTTTAGAGTTGGGTAGCGGATCGGGGAAGGACGCGGATTATATTAAATCCCTTGGATTCGATATAGAGCTAACGGATGCTAGTAAGAGTTTTGTTGAATATCTTGTAAGGCAAGGTAAAAATGCCCGATTACTTAATGCGATAACAGACGAATTTGGACAGATTTACGATCTGATTTTTGCTAACGCGGTTTTTCTACACTTTAACAAAAAAGAGCTAAAAATTGTTTTAAAGAAAATATTTGACTCACTTAACCAAAATGGATTAATTGCATTCTCTGTAAAGGCAGGTGAGGGTGAAGAAGTAACAACTAGAAAACTCAATGCACCACGCTATTTTTGTTATTGGAGCGAGCCCGAGCTAAAGAAGGTGCTTACAGAAATTGGTTTCAAGGAAATTAGTATTGAAATAACTGAAGATTATAGGGGGAAGCATAAGCCAGACTGGTTATTTGTAAGTGCTAAAAAGTAGTAATAAAAAAGCCGGGGATTTCTCCCCGGCCGGTTGCGACGACGTTAGGCGGTCGCGCGTTCCCTCCACCCCTTGCTGGCGCGTGGGCCTTGGCGACTGCTCCTCTCGGGCTTCGGCTCACTTTCCAGCTTTGCGGCTTCGGCCTCCTCTCCCGCGACTCGCAGCTTGGCAAGGTAAGCGTACTTGCCGAAATCCCACAGCGGCGAGCCCTTTGCGACATGGGCTACCTCTGAAATTGACGCGTATTCCGTGTAGATTGCGACAATCTCTCGAGCGACATCGAGATCCTTGCTGATCATGTGGATGTAGTCCACTTGCTTCATCCTCTCGATTTCTTGTTTCAGATTCCGAATCTCCAGTTCAAGTCTCGCGATCTCAGTCCTATGCTTAGGGCTGAATCGAGCTTGAGAGCTGATGCCGAACGCATATTCCTTGCGGGTGAGTGCGTCGAACAAAGCCCTGAGGTTGGGAGACTCTTCCTTTTTGAGTTTCTCAATCACAATTGCAGCCCGTTGCTGCAGCTCTCGAGTCAGGACGAAAACTCTCGCCGCTTCCTGCATCGCCCGACCCTGGGTTAGCCCCTGGGCTTCCTTGATCTTGTTGAACGGGACCACGATGTTATCATGGAAGTCCTTCAGGTTCGGGATGCGAATTTCGATCTGGTACCTACCAAATCTCTCATACGCCTTCCCGAGCGTCCTGTAGAGCTCAATCAAGACCCCTGTTGCATCGTAAACCGATGCTGGAGCGGAAATACTTGCGTTTCGCAATTCAACATCCGAATCCCGCATCAGCTTTTGGATCTTGAACAGCAACTCATTCAGACCGATATTTTCCTTCAACCAAACACCTCTTTCGAGTAATTTCACCTGCCCCGCGGCACGGTGATTTGCAATTTATACCACATCTCTCGGGTAAAGTCAATAAATATGTTGAAATTTTACTTAATATCTCCCCTTTCCCGATTCTGTACTAAGTTGTAAAATAATTTAATGAAACCATTTCCCGTAAAAGTCGTTGTTGGTGGCGCACCAGAGCCGATGAAGGCGCTAGATAAAGTAAAAATAATTGAAAACAACGAGCCGCTTGTGGATATCCGCAAAAGCTGTCCACTGGTAAAATTTCCAGACGATGCCGGTACGCCCGACGGCATGACACCGTTTTTGCGCCAAACCGCCGCCCAGATGCTTGATCAAGCTTCCAGAAAATTACCAAGCGGTTATCAGCTTTACGCACTAAGTGCGTTTCGCAGTTTTCAGCGTCAAAAAAGTTTATGGTATCAACATTACGATTTGCATAAAAAACTCCATCCTTCTTGGCCGGAATCGGCGCTACGGCGTGCAGCTAATAAATATGCGGCGCCAGTTGATCGTCCGGCTCCGCCCGGGCACTGTACCGGGGCGGCGATCGATGTGGTTCTGCAAAAAAGCGACGGTAGTTTTGTTGATGTATTGCCGGATTGCGGCAAAGACACTGCCAGCGTTCACAGAAATAATCGTGTTTTTGACAATCTATCGCTTAATCAAGTGTCGGAATGGAAATTGGGAGCAACTTGGGCACCAAAACTACCCGAAGACGTAAAGAAACTGCGAATGATTTTAATCGAGACGATGCTGGGCGTTGGCTTTTCGAACTGCCGAGACGAGTACTGGCATTTCTCTTACGGCGATTCCGGCTGGGCGGTGCGGGTAGGCGTTAAAGAGTGTCCGTATGGTATTATCGACGCGCCTAAACTAAAATAAATACAATGGATTACACAAATATTTTAAATTTTGGTGGCGGGAAGGTGCTTGGTAAAAATGAGTTGGCGGTAATAATATTAATCGCTATCTGGGAGTTGGCGTGGAAAGGTTACGCCTTGTGGCGCGCTGGGCGCAAAAACGATGTCGCTTGGTTTGTAACGCTGTTAATTTTAAACACGGTTGGGATTTTGCCGATACTCTATATCTTCGTATTTTCAAAGCGCGAAGTAAAAGAGAGTTAAAGAAATTACCCCAAACGGGGAGTTTCGTCATATAATTGTTTTTCCGTTACACTAAATTTATGGAGAAACCTTGGGCGCTACCTAGCGAGCGTATTGTTAGTGAGTTAAGTTCCGATATTCATCACGGACTTAGTCAGCCAGTCGCAAAAAGTAGATTATCTAAATACGGCTACAACGAGCTTAAAACCAAAAGCGGGATTGGCGCAGCAACAGTGTTAAGTAGGCAGTTCAAAAGCCCGCTAGTACTAATTTTAATATTCGCTAGCGTTATCGCCTTTATTCAAAACGAACCAACTGATGCGACGGTAATTTTAATCGTAGTTATAGCAAACTCGCTCATCGGCTTCTTTCAGGAATTTCGAGCAGAGAAAACGATGGCGAAACTGCGGCATATCTTAGCGCCACAAGCCAGGGTTATCCGCGAAACTCAAATCCAAAAAATTAATGCCAAATTGCTAGTCCTGGGTGATATTGTAAAACTGGAAGCCGGCGATCGGGTACCGGCCGATATGCGAATTATCGAATCGCAAAATTTGCGAATAAACCAAGCGTCGTTAACCGGCGAATCGGTACCGGTTATTAAAAAATCCAATTTACTTTCAAGCGCAACGGAACTAATCGATCGCTCGAACATGGCTTATATGTCTACTTTGGTGGTTTCGGGGCAGGGCGTCGGCATTGTGATTGGTACTGGCATGAAAACCGAGCTCGGCGAAATTACCAGAGAAGTTAGCGACACCGCCGATACGCTACCAACCTTAAACAAACAAATAAATCAGCTCGGTAAGTTTTTATTATTTGCGGCGATTATTTTAGCGGCTACCGTGTTAATTACCGGTATCGCCAAACAAATTAGCGTGGAAGTTATGACCAGCGTTACCATTTCGCTTTTGGTTTCGATGGTGCCAGAAGGATTGCCGATCGCCTTAACGGTAATTTTATCGCTTGGGTTACTTGGAATCTATCGAAAAAACGCGCTGGTGCGACAGTTATCAGCGGCTGAAACGCTCGGCTCGGCAACGGTAATTTGTGTCGATAAAACCGGTACCATAACCGAAGGTGCGCTAATGGCGGAAAAGCTATACGTGGCAGGCACAGAAATAACCGTCGACGGCAAAGGATACGCATTAAGCGGCAACTTTAGCGTTGAGGGAAAGAATATCGATGTTGTAAAACAAACTGCGCCGCGGATGCTACTAGAGCTGTTATCGCTTTCAACGATGTCGACCATCTCAAAAAAAGATCTAACAAACGACGAAACAAAAGCGCTAAGCGATCCAACTGAAACGGCGCTGGCGGTGGTGGCGGCAAAAGCAGGATTTTACAGTTTTAAGCAAGAAGAAAAATATCCCGAGTTGTTAGAAATTCCGTTCGATCAAGATTTACGCTACTCCACTTCGGTTCATAAATTCGGCAAGGTTAACCGTTATATCACCAAAGGCGCCGCCGAAAAAATTATCGATATGTCGGATTTTGTTGTTGGCGCAGACGGCAAAGTTAAACGACTGCTCGCCCAAACTAAGGCCCAGCTTATCGCTAAGGCCGAAGAGTTTGCCGGGCGTGGTTATAAAGTTACGGCGCTTGGGTTTGTTGATCGTCCCGGTAGCGAAACCTTAAAAACTAGCAGTGTGAACGGCTTAACGATCGTTGGAATTGTTGCGCTTTCCGACCCAATTCGAAGCGACGCCAAAAGCATTATCGCCAAAGCCAACAAAGCCGGAATTAGGGTGATAATGATTACTGGCGACCACTTATTGACTGCAAAAACGATCGCAGAAAGAATCGGGCTTAAAGGTAAAGTAGTGCACGCTAGCGACATCGCCCGCTCGGACTTAAAAGAAATTGGCGTTATCTCTAGGGCTACACCAAAGGAAAAGTTAATAATTATTGACCGACTACAAAAACAAGGCGAGATCGTAGCGATGACCGGCGACGGCGTCAACGACGCGCCAGCGCTTAAAAAAGCCGATATCGGCGTAGCGATGGGGCGAGGCGGAACCGATGTTGCGATCGAGGCCTCGGATATGGTTTTACTAAACGATCAGTTTGCATCGATTGTTTACGCGATCGAACGTGGCCGATTAATTTGGGAGAATTTGCGCAAAGTAATCTTTTACTTAGTTTCAACTAGCGTTGCCGAGGCGTTAATAATTATCGTTAGTATCATTCTTGAAATGCCGTTGCCGTTAATCGCGGTTCAAATTTTATGGATGAATTTAGCGACCGACGGGATTACCTCATTATCATTAACCGCCGAAGAAGCCGAGAGCGATTTAATGCAACAACTTCCGAGATCGCCGAAAGAACGAATTTTAACCAAGCGCGATTTCGCCAGAATGCTTCTTTTAACTGCCATTATGGCGATCGGCACGATTTGGCTTTACGATTTAACCTTGCCGCAAGGCGAGCAGTACGCCCGAACGGTCGCGCTAACAGCAATGGTCTTTTTCCAGCTGTTTAACGTGCTGAACTGTCGATCCGCCGTAAGATCTGTTTTCTCGCCGCACAGCGCCTTCAATAAAACTTTGTTTATTACATTAATACTTGCCGTACTATCACAGTTTGCGGCGATCTTCCACCCGCTTGGCCAGAAGTATCTGTACACCACCGCTTTAGATTGGCCGATGATCGCGCTAATCGTAACAGTTAGCTTGAGTATCGTTGGCGTTGAAGAGGTTAGAAAGCTTATCGCTCGACTGTTTAGCGTTTGGGCGCATAGCCATGTAATGGAGCTTAAAGCCAAACGAGTTGACTAAATGTGTATACTACAAATATGAGTAAGCAATATAAAGTAATTTTAGTTGAAGACGACGAGTCGCTACGCACGCTTTATAAAGAAGCGTTTACGCACAATAATTTCGAGGTTGTAGAGGCCGAAGACGGACAACTGGGCGTAGATTATACGCTTCAAACGATGCCGGACGTTATTATTTTAGATTTGATGTTACCACGCCAGGGCGGACTGTCGGTTTTGCGAATTTTGCGCAGTCACCCCGACACTAAGAATATCCCGATTATAATTATGACCGCCCTACCAAACCCAGAGTATCAAGACGTCGCCAAAGGCAAAGTTCAGGCCTATTTCTTAAAAACGCAAGTAAAGCCGCAGGAATTAGTAGATAAAGCGCTGGAATTATTGAAAGATAAATAGCGTAAAGCTAATCGACAAACAGGTATAAATTAAGTAAAATATTGATTATTGGTCTCATCGTCTAGTGGCCTAGGACACCTGGTTCTCATCCAGGAGATCGCGGGTTCGACTCCCGCTGAGACCGCAAGAAATGATCACGGGTGCGATTTCGAGCGAAACGAAGTGAAGCGAGATATACCGGAGTCCGCCAGTTGGCGGACGAAGGGTACTCCCGTACACGCCGCAAGATCCAGAAGATCACGGGTTCAAATCCCGTACGCGCCGCAACAATTAAATCGCTATAATTAAACTATGTACTTATTCTACATCGGCTTGGGGATAGTGGTTTTTGGGGCGATACTGCATTTTACAGGCCAGAAAAATAAATCCGATATCAACTTAATTTGCGTAGAAAAACTACTTAAGAACTTTCGAACCCTGCGCGTAACCGGTAATGAACTTCGTTTAAGTCAAATACAGGCAATCTTTTTAAACGCCAACACCGAAGTCGGCGATTTTCTTACCCAGCTAATGCGCAGTTACACTCCTAAGCACAGGGTCGTAAGCAAAGCCGAAGTTATCAACCAAACCCGCACCCGCTTAATCGGCAAAGAACTTTACGTAAAAGAAGCAAGCAACGAGAAAGAAGTGGCGGTCGTAACTTACGCCGATTTGCCTGAAGAAATAGAGCTGCCAAGTGAAACCGAATTACTAATTACTACCGCTGAAAAGAAGGGCATGATTTGCCTGATCTATCTAGAACGAATGATCCGCAAAAACCACACCAATTTTCAAGTTGTCGGCGTGCAAATTATCGAACCGCACGGCGAAATTAAAATTAACTTAAAACAGCCGTTCGTACTTTACAGTAAACTAAGCCATTTATTCGTGCGCGCGCTAATTAAACACTTAAATATCGACGGGTCGGTTTTCAAGTTAAATGCCAACATCGCCCAAAACTCGATCGAAACGATGCTTCAAAAACCAGTTCATATGGCGGAAGTTGGCAGTGAAGAGTTAGCGCGGGTTGTTTCGCACCTAAAACACAGCTTCAACATACGCGTAGTTTAATCAGATATTTTTAGCTAAAATACAGCTATGGCTAACGACCAATTTTTACCGTTATCGGGATTTCGCGACAACACCAACGTAACCAAAGAAAGAGTTGCGACGGTTTTGCGTGAGACATTTTTAAGTTACGGCTACCAGTATTTAGAAACGCCGGCGCTTGAACGCCAAGAGATTTTGTTAGGAAAGATGGGTGATGAAGCTCAAAAACTTTTATATCTATTTGAAGATAACGGTGAACGGAAGGTCGGATTGCGTTACGATTTAACAGTGCCGCTTTCTAGATTTGTCGCCAGTAATTTAGGCGAATTAACCTTGCCGTACAAGCGTTATGAAATCGGGTCGGTTTGGCGCGCCGAGCGGCCGCAAAAAGGCAGATATCGTCAGTTCACCCAAGCCGATATCGACGTTATCGGCGCAAACGGTAACGGCGCCGAGAAAGAATTTTTAGAGATTATCGGCGTAGTCGCCACCAAGCTTGAACTCGATTTAACCGTTTTACTAAATGATCGCAGAATCGTAAAAGAGCTGTTGGTGGAATTAAAAATCGAAGACGATCAACAAACAAAATTACTGCAACTGCTCGATAAGCAAGATAAAATCTCCGGCGAAGAGATGGAGAAGGGCCTGCAAGATACCGGTTTAAGCGACGTCCAGCGCGGCCAAATTAAAGATTTATTTTTAACCGAGCCAGAATTAAAAAACATCGAAGAAATCGTCGGCACAGAAGTTACCGCCAATTTAAAAGAATTAATTGCTTTTGCCAAATCTATCAAGCTCAACGTAAAATTTGCGCCAAATATGGTGCGCGGTTTAGATTATTACACAGGCACGATTATTGAAGCAGTTGTGCCAGACGGCGCCGGAAGTGTGATCGGCGGCGGCGCGTACGATAGTTTGATCGAAAATTTAACGGGTAAAAAAGTTAACGGTATCGGTATTTCGTTTGGCGTGGACAGAATAGCCGATTACATAATCGAAATAGAAAACTTCGACAAACCGATGCCGTTATTTATTTTAAACTTACCGG
>JACRAP010000013.1 GCA_016213365.1 Candidatus Berkelbacteria bacterium | reverse complement strand
GTGTTAAGCGATGGAACGGATCGGTAAAATGGACTACATCTTGATCGACGTTTTGCGAAGTTTCGCGACTCTTTACCGAAACAGTTACTGGCTCTTGAGTGAAACTCGCAAAAAGCTGATTTACTTCCGGAGTAATTGTGGCGGAGAAAAAGAGCGATTGACGAACGCGTGGCATATGCGAAACTAGTTCGCGTACATCGCTAATAAAGCCCATCTCAACCATTCGATCGGCTTCGTCTAGAACAAGATTGGTGAAGTTATTTAATCTTAAAGTATTTCGCTTTAAGTGATCTTTTAATCTACCCGGTGTACCGATAACGAATTGAGGGTTGCGACGAAGGGCGTTAAATTGCGGTCCGTAACCGGCGCCGCCTAAAATTAACGCTGAGAAAATTTGCATTCCAGCCGAAAAATCGCGTAGTTCGTCTTCGATTTGAACGGCCAACTCGCGCGTTGGAACGAT
The DNA here is from genome assembly GCA_016213365.1 of Candidatus Berkelbacteria bacterium. Classification (GTDB taxonomy): domain Bacteria; phylum Patescibacteriota; class UBA1384; order 2-12-FULL-50-11; family 2-12-FULL-50-11; genus JACRAP01. The sequence continues at coordinate 2,314 of JACRAP010000013.1, read as the reverse complement.
AATTAAAGTCTTTTGGCTTCGATCGTTGATGGTTTTGTGGATTAACGGCAATAAAAATGCCGCCGTTTTACCAGTTCCGGTATCGGCGATGCCGATAACATCTTTGCCGCTAATTATTACAGGGATAGACTTATCTTGAATCACCGTTGGGGTGATGTACCCTTTCATTCTAATTCTATCGCTAATACGCACATCTAACTTAAAATCGTTAAAAGTGTGAGTAATAGGTTCGTTAATTTGATCGATCTGTTCGACCGATTTATTAACATACTTCAAGGGATTGATATTGCTTCGATTACTTCTTCGCGATCGTCCACCAAAACCACGACCACCACGAAAATTGGAATTTCTACTTTTTATATTGTTATACATATTCTAAAAACAGCCTTTCTACTGTCCCCGTAAGCTCAATTTATTTTGAGCTACGAATTTTCTCCCAGACAGTAATGCTTTTTAGAAGCTACGGTCCGTTAGGTTACTGCTTCGCGTAACCCTTCCGGATCGGCAAAGTATTTGTTGGATTTCCAACAACAGTAGAGGTATCGTAGCATAATTACTGCTAAAAATACAGTATTTGTAATATATTTTGAAATTGTGCAATATAAATTAATGAACGAGAAAAAAGGTTACGGCTCGGGCGATTGGAAGAAGTGGGTTTGGATATACGTGATAATCGCGATAGTTTTGTACGGTGCTATCTACGTTTATTATAAGAATAAAAACGCTTCTACAAACGGTAGCACTAATAACGGCTCGCTTTACTAACTTATAGGTTCCCACAATTTCCTTCTGTAAATAAAGGCGTATTATTTTGGTATGAGTAAAAAAGAAGAATTCAGAGTAAGTGGTGAAGAGCTGTTAAAAAAAGTTAAGGCGTTAATAAAAGAAGGGAATATTCGTTCAATAACTCTTTCAAACAAAGACGGTAAGCAAATTATGACCTTTCCGCTTACAGTTGGAGTTGTTGGAGTGGTTTTGTTACCAGTTTTTGCGGCTGTTGGTGCGATCGCGGCATTGGTTAGCGAGTGCACAATTACAGTTGAACGTAACGATTAGGACGAAATTGAGACCGTTATTACGCCAGCTTCTTCCAGTTTTTCGCGAAAAACCCGTTCGTATTTCTTAGGATTGTATATGCCGTAAAGGTTAATTTTTTAAAAATATACCGGCTGATAATCTTAAGATAAACCAACCTACGCTATTATTATTATGATGCGAGCTAGTTTGTAGTTCGTCGGAGCTTTCCATTTATTTAATTATACTCCATATGGGAAACCCCCACCGAGTTGGTGGGGGTTGGAAGCGTCAGTTGTTCCGCAGCCGGAAGGGTTGGGATCTCTGGCCGGTGGTGTAGAAGTGGATACGGTACCACCCCGGGGGGCAGTAAGACGTTCCGTCGCCGATCCGGCGGTCCCAGTTCCACTGGTATTGCTCTCCTGAGGGGAGCTCCCAGAGTAGCTGCCCGGCCGTTGGTCGGTAGATCACCTTCCCCTGTCGGTTCACCACCTGCCAGGGGGCGGTGTTTGGGAAAGTCACCGCATCGGAGCTGAAATTGGTATAGGTGATCTGAACCACCTCATCAGCGCCGTAGGACGACTTGTCGGTGGTTATGAACCACTGACTGAAGGTGAGCGCGATTGCGCTCACCACAACGAGCAGAGTAAAAACAACGAACCTCTTCACGGAAAAATTACCTCCTTTTTCCAGCAGGGCTATGCTACTCTTAGATAGTTAAAAAGTCAACGGTTTTGAACTAATTTTAAAACTCGGCAGCGTCGGCGTCGTTTTGGCTTAAGCTAGAATCTAACGAATCCAAGTTAACGTTATCTAGATCGCTCGCGGCGGAACTCAAGCCAGTGGTATTGGTGATGGTTGTTGCGTTTGTGTTAATCGTAGAAGTAGATTTATTAGTAGATGTGGTGTTGGTGTTGTAAGCGGTTTCATCGGTTGGCGTATTCATATACAGGAAATAGGAGATTATTACGGTTATTGCAATCAGTAGCGAGCCGCCAAAAAACCACGGTTTCCAGTTAAATCCACTCGATGTTGGTTCGTTATTCATTTGTTCCTCCTGTTGTTGAATCGTCGGTTGTGTCTCCGGTTGTTTCGTCTGATGTATCGTCCTCAACTGCGGTCCTTATTGCGACAATTAGATTTTTGATTGAAGTGCGATATTCTTTTAAGGCGTCTTTGGTTGCGCGCATATTCGTTCTAAAGTTTGTTAAATGCGCTTTTGGATCGTCGGTGTCGCAGGTAAATTCTGTAATTTCCGTTTGGGCTTTGGTTAGCGCTTCGTTTACAGCAGTTTGTTTGT
>JACRAP010000011.1 GCA_016213365.1 Candidatus Berkelbacteria bacterium | reverse complement strand
TCTGCTCTTGCACTAGTTGCACACCACCAAATTTAGGCATAGTCTTGAATTATCCTAAAGAAAAGGAGGTGACTGAAAACCTTCCGGTACTCGAGCGCAACTGCGCGTCTCTTGGGCCGCGCCCGCCGCGGCCCTTTTTTTATTACTCTTTTTTACATTGAAAAATAATTCAATAATTATATAATCATTCCAGAGGTGATTTATGTGCCAGTGTGGCAAAGATCACGGCGATAAAATGCCGCCGTGGATGTTCTGGCTTGGAATCTTCATACTTGCAGCTTCGTTTATCGCTACAAAGCTGCTCACGACCTAATGGGGCGCTTCTGCGCCCTTTTTTATACTTATTATATTGATTTGACTATTTTATGACTGTATAATTGCAATGTTTCGCCCTCAAAAGGCGAGGAGGTGTAGCTAGGTGACAGAGATTAAGCAGATACTTCAAAAAGCAGACGGGCGAAGAAGGATTGGGCGTTGCTTTTCAAGGGAAGTGGTAGCTTCAGTACTAATTACTGTAGCAAAGCTCGACAGGAAGGGCATTCGAAAATTCTACTCGGGTGCTGCGCAAGCTCGCAGAAAAAAGCGGGCCATCAAGGGTTAGGGATTCGTCCCTAACCCTTTCCCATTTCCAATTATTTTAATATATTTTCTCTACCCGACTTAAGGAGGTTCATCGCATGTGGGAAAAAATCGCAAGTTTTTTTGGTTTTGGTCGAAATAAACCATCGAAAAACAGCGGGCAATCAGAATTCGGTATTCGGTTTACCAGACCCGAATACGAAACCAAGGAGCCAGGAAGTTCAAGATTAGCAATGACTATAGTCGTGGTCGTTGCGGTCGTTATGGCACTAGGGTTGATTGGGTGGATGATCGTCGACGCACGTCGCACCACCTCCCAATCAACCAACCAATCCGGCCCGGAGCAATCCGGGCCAAAATTTATCTAACCACCGCGCCGTTACCTACTGCTTTTTCTGGAAATAACGCTATCGGCTGTTCTTGCAAGACTGCGCTTAAAACCATCCCCTGGCTCTCAACTCCCTTAATAATTCGGGGCTCCAAATTACATAACACTGGCATTTGTTTACCAATTAATACTTCTGGTTCTGGGTAGCTTATCGCCCAGCCGCCGATGATCGTCCGTTTTTCAGTACCAAAATCGAACTCGAACTTTAATAGTCGGTCTGTCTCGGGCACTTTTTCAACACTTAAAACTGTTCCAATTCTAATATCTAACTTACTAAATTCTTCAAAGCTAATATTTTCCATTTTATGCTTGGGCTACGGCTTGATCGAAGTGCGGCTCGATTACCACATCTTGAAAGACAACGGTTTTGGGACCAACGCTAACCACAAACTGTCTAGGGATTATCCGTTCGCCTAAAAACTTTTTTACCACAAGCCGAACGATTATTCCAGTTTCGCTATCGAAATAATAATCGGTGATTTTACCTAAAGTCTGCCCGCTTTCAGTAACTGCTTTTGTGCCAAAGAGCGATCCGTAGCGTGCCGATATCAAATCGAGTTCTTTAAGATTAGTTTTTGGTGGTACCGCCTTTACCAGCATTCCAAGTCGCTCAAATTGAACGATGTCGTTAAAAAATACGCCGTGAAAATTCTTAAATAATTTATTACCAACCACCTGTGCCCCAACTACCTGCAACTTTTGACCGTTAATCACTAGCCGATCGAGCTTGCCGATCGCACGGCCGTGATCGCTGACAACGTCTATTCCCAAGCAATGCCTGGCCTCTATAATCATAATTAAAGTTTATCACACAACTAATGGCTTAAGGGGAAATATAATAAACCAAATATTAATAGAAATACCTCCACACCCCCGTGGGAGCGACGGCCAGGGTGAGAAGTCTCCAGTGGAGACTTCGAACGGAAGCGACTGCTGGTTTTATACTGTTTCGTTAAAACCAGTTAAGGAGCGAGCGATATTACAGCTGGTAGGGCGCGGCCTTCGCAACTCTGAGCACCCTACCCCCCTACCAAATTCCTGCCTTATTTAAGTCAATAAACTCTTCAATACAGAGAGTTTAACTAAAAAGCCCTTACGCAGTATGATACCTTAGTACTTCTACAAGTTCGGTAGTTTTCTGCTGACAAAGATCAGCGTCTTTTGCTTCGAGATTTAATCTAACTAGCTCTTCGGTATTACTAGCTCGAACGTTGAAACGCCAGTTGTCAAAACTTACCGATAATCCGTCGGTTCGATCGATCTGACCCTGCTCAAACCTTTGTTCCACGTCTTTTAGGGTTTCGTTTACGTCTTTAACTTTAAAGTTAATCTCGCCGGAAGTAAAAAATTTCGTTCTTAACGGTTCGGTTAATTGCGAAACTGTTTTATTGGTTAAAGCAATTATATTGAGAAATACAACCGCTGCAAAAATGCCGCTATCGGCATAGTAAAAATCTCTGAAATAGAAATGACCGCTAGTTTCGCCGGCAAAAATTGCGTTTTCGCTGCGCATTCTATTTTTAATGAAGGTGTGTCCGGCTTTGTTAATTAACAGCTTGGCGCCGGAATTTTCGGCAGCGAAGCTTGGCGCGTAAATGTTTCGGGTATCGCAAATAACCGCTTCTTCACCTTCGACGTTTGAAAGTAGTTGCGCAATTAAAAGCGCGCTCGTAATTGAGCTTTCTACAAATTCGCCAAACTCATCCGCAACAAAGAACCTATCGCCGTCAGCATCCCAACAGATGGCAAAATCAGCATTTTCTTTTTTAACTATTGCGCTAACTTCGGCACGATTCTCTGCAACTAACGGATCGGGCCGACCTTTTGGAAACGATCCGTCCGGCTCAAAATTTAATTTAATCAATTCAATATTTGTGCTTGAAAGTCTGTTAAGTAGCGCTTCGAAAACTTGCCCGTTTAAGCCAAAATTAGCGTTTACAACTATTTTTACGGGCTTGATGTTGTCAAAACTACTGTGAGCGGAAATAAAATCCAGAAAATCTTCTTGGACGTCTTTATTATGAACTTCGCCCACGTTGTCACTGCTTAGCTCATCGCTACCTTGCGCGATCAATTTTATTTCTTCTAAACCAGAATCGCCGGAAATCGCTTCCACCCCAGCGCGAATCATTTTTAAGCCGTTATACTCGGCTGGGTTATGCGACGCCGAAACTTGGATACCGCCGTCGTAATGATAAAAGCCAACAGCAAAGTAGAGTAATTCGGTTGGGACTTTGCCAATATCAATCACTTGCGCACCCATTGCGGTTAATCCCGTAATTAAAGCATTTTTTAATGCCGGGGAAGATGTTCGGACATCGCAACCAACCGCCACAATTTTTGCGCCGGTAAATTTTACGTAAGCACGAGCGATTCGCTCGACTGATTTTTCGTTAATTTCGTCTGGAAAAATGCCGCGGATATCGTACGCCTTAAAAATAGATGGGTTAATCATGGTTAGATAGTATCATATTACGGGATTGGCCAGCGACGGCGATGGCCGTTCGCCCACGCCCAAGCGGTTGTGTAGATTTGGGCTTTGGCGTCCCAAATACTGGCACCAGGATATCCAGCTTTAGCGCTAAGCGATACCCAAAGCGACGGATCGTATTGTAATAATCCTTGATACCCAGCGGCGGCAACCGACGTTGGCGTACAGCTACTTTCTTTAAACATTCTGTATAACAAATCGTTTGGATTGATGCCGTTTTTTAAACTGGCATCGACCGCCCAATCAACGTATTTTTGACAGCGCGCGGTTACCCGTTTCAGGGCGCCTCGGATAACTTTTTTAGTAACTGACGGCTTTATAACCTTCGACGAAACGAGAGTTTTCGATGCGATCTCGCCATCGATTCTAATAATTAAATATCGCTTTTCAATCTCTCCGTTTTTACCAGCGGTCACAACTTTTTCTGTCCCAACGTATTCGTAAAAGTTGTTTTCGACAATGGTTTTATATTCAATCGTATCAATCTCGGTAACATGGCTACGCGCCACTCTAGTAATCGTTACTTTTAAATTTGGTTTTAAAGTTGTTATTGGGCTTGGGTTAATCTTATCTTCATCGCCAAGTTTAATTTGACTTTCGTTTAACAGCCCCGCTAAATCGCTCGCCCAAGTTCGAATAACAAATTTCTTTTTCCCATCGGTTAAAGTGATCGGCATCGCTCGTTTAACAGTAATTAAACTCCCCAAACCCAGCGACGGATCGGGTACAGCAGTAATTTCATCTTCTGGATAGAATTCTTTACCGGCTTTCTTAAAGGCGTCATTAATAGTTTTAGCACTAGGCGGTGCTGTAAAGGTTTCAGTTGGGTGGCTAGTCGTTTCTGAAGTTGCCGACGAAACAAACGACTGCATAATCGCACTACTTGTCTTTTGTTGTGGCGGGGAGAAAAACTCTATCACAAGTGCCAGCACAGTTAAAAAAAATACCGCCGATATAACCGTTTTGGTCTGAACCATTTCGTCTATTCACACTATCCTATCTCCGGCCAAAGTCAACCCTAGATGCGGTCTGTTAGCCCCGAATCGATCTCGTTTAGAAATCGGCTTGCAAGGGTGGTGGAGGTCATGCCGTGAATCATCCGACTACGAGCGTAAGTCATATATAAACGTTTACGCGCCCTAGTCATGCCGACGTAGCAAAGCCGACGCTCTTCGTCCATTTGCGTATCGTCGTCGATCGCGCGCATATGCGGAAATAAGCCCTCTTCAAGACCGGTCATAAAAATCGTCGTAAACTCCAAACCCTTAGAGGCGTGGAGCGTCATTAAGGTAACCGCGTCGGCGAGCGAGTCAAAATTATCGACGTCTGATACTAGCGCCACGTGCTCTAAAAAGTCGTCTAAATTATCGAACTCAAACGCTAAGTTTTTCAATTCTTCCACGTTCTCCCAGCGACTCTCGCCTTCCTCGGTACCGTCAACTACAAAATCTCGATATTTAATCACCCTTAGGAGATTCTCCACTATCGCGTGTGGCTGACTGGTTGGAATTTGCTCGCGCAGTTGTTGCATCTGCTCCATAAAAGTATCCACTTTTTCGCCACCCTTTTGCAGGGTTTTTGGCCCGATGCCTCTTGGTGGCACATTGATAATTCTCGCTAAAGAATGGGTGTCGTTTGAATTCATCAAAAATCGAAGATACGCCAAGATATCTTTTATTTCTTTACGTTCGTAGAAGCGCAAAGCCCCGATTAATCGATACGGCACGCCTTCGGCAAGAAAAATTTCTTCAAGCGTTCGCGATTGGGCGTTAGTTCTATATAAAACAGCGAAATCTTGCCATGAGTAACTCATTCCTTTAAGTGCTTTAATTTCAGTAACTATAAAATCAGCTTCGGCGTAGGCGTTATTGCCCTCGTAAATTGTAATTGGCACACCGGCTTCGTTGTCGGTCCAGAGCTTTTTCTCGCTACGTTTTTTAACTTTAGCGATAATGTTATTAGCACCACCAAGAATTGTTTTGGTGGAACGGTAGTTTTGCTCTAGCTTAATAACGTTTGTGCTTGGAAAATCCTTAGAAAAGTTCAAAATATTTTGAAAATTCGCCCCGCGCCAACCGTAAATACTTTGTAAATCGTCGCCGACTACGCATAGATTGTTGGTTTTTGGGTTGGTTAATAGCCGCGTTAATTTGTACTGGGCGTGATTGGTGTCTTGGTACTCGTCTACCATTACATACTTAAATTGAGATTGATATTTAGCTTTAATATCCGAATTTTCTTCGAGCATTTTGACGGTTTTGCCGATTAAATCATCGAAATCGAGCGCCGAAAGTTTATTCAATTCACGCTGGTAGCTTACAAAAACCTCTTGTGCGATTTGCTGAAAATGCCCTTGCACATATTGCTGATATTCTTGCGGACCCATCAGCTCGTTTTTAGCGTTACTAATAATCGAGCGAATCGCTTGCGGGCTATATTGTTTTGGATCGAGATTTTTGTCTTTTAAAATTTGGCGAATTAACGACAGCGAATCGTCGGAGTCAAAAATAGTAAAACTTTTGTGCATGCCGATCGCCTCGGCCTCTTGGCGAAGCAGGCGAACGCAAATCGAGTGAAAAGTACCGACCCACGGCAGGGTCCGGCGCATCACTAAATTCGGGTTTTTTTGCCAACTCTCTAGCGGATAGCCAAGGATTTTTAATATTCGATGCGCCAACTCCTGCGCGGCTTTGTTGGTAAAAGTAATGCACAAGATTTCGTTAAGATTGGCCTTTTTTTGATCGACGATGTAGGCCAGTCTATGAGTTAAGCATTTAGTTTTGCCCGAACCGGCGCCGGCTAAAATCAAGACTGGGCCTTCGGTGGCCTTAACAGCAATTTGTTGCGGTTCGTTAAGCGCGCTAAGTATAGATTTGGTTTGTTGCATAAAGTTGAGCGTAACTAATATATGGTTTAAACGCAATCTAGCTAAATAAAAAATTTGGGAGTAAAATTTTTAGTGTCTTTCAGCTGGAGGTTGAGGATGAGATTAAGCAAAAGTGTCGATAGGTTGCTCTCAGGGGCATGGATTCCGCTGTGTGGTCTGTTTGTTAGAAATCGAATCGTTGCGCCGATGACGCCGGTTCGACCAAACACGTACAGTCAGTGGGCGAGACTAAAACAGCAAATGCTGCTTGCGCACTGCAAGTCAAAACTTCTGTCTCTACAAGCAAGGGCAATTAAAGTCCGGGTGGCATTGCGATGGATTCGTCCATCGAGTTGCGCCGAAGGGTGCTGAAGCACGCCGTTCTCTGCGCCCGCGCACGTTTCAAACCGAAACGGCGCGGGCGCTTTTAATAATAAATTTTTTTCTATTCTTCCGTTTTCGGTTTTTGTAGCGCCGCTTTGGTTTTTCTGTCGATATCAAAGAAACGCGACTGTTCGGCTCGGAAATGCAACTCCACCTCGCCAATCGGACCGTTACGGTGTTTTCTGATTAATAAATCAGTAATACCTTTTCGCTCGGTTTCGCGATCGTAATAATCCTCGCGGTATAAAAACATTACAATATCGGCGTCTTGTTCGATCGAGCCAGACTCGCGCAAATCCGATAATTGTGGGATTTTTTTGTCGCGCGACTCCACTGCTCGCGAAAGCTGTGAAAGTGCGATTACGGGCACGTCTAGTTCGCGTGCAAGGGCCTTGAGCGAGCGAGATATCTCCGAAACTTCTTGAACACGATTATCACCGCCTCCGAAACCGCGATTACTGCCGATTAACTGCAAGTAATCGATAACAATTAGCCCTAAATTATGGTCGGCTTTTAGTCTGCGGGCCCGGGTTCGAATTTCGATCGGGGTTAACATCGGCGAGTCGTCGATAAATAGCGGCGCCTCGGCTAAAGTTCCCATTGCCATACCGATCGCCGGGAAATCGTCTTCGCTCAAATTACCGGTTCTAAGTTTCCAGCCGTCTACCATCGCTTGGGCGCAAATTAACCTGTCGACGATCTGCTCTTTACTTTGCTCAAGCGAAAAGAAGCCAACCGCCGTTTTACCCTTAACTGCCGCGTTCAAGGCCATATTTAAGGCAAGGGTGGTATTGTGGGTTACAAAATCATTAGCGATAAAATTATGAGTTTCTGGGATGGTAATATCGTAAACCGGTTGTATCCCGATCGGGGTAATCGAAGTAATCCTATCCCAATAGACATCACTATTTGAGAGTTGGAGTAATTTTGTGCTTCCAAGAGCATTGGCGATCTTTGCCAATGTCTCCCTGCGCGGATTTCGTTTCCATGCGTGCAGGTTGTGCGTTGGCTTATTGCCTAGTTTTCTATTTATTTCAGCCCAAGACATATCGCCTTTTGCTAGTTCAATTTCACCCCACACCTCTAGCGGTAACGTATCTTTTGTCCAGCCATCAATATTAGCCGAAACCGCCTTGTCCAGTTTTTCTACCGCAGCTTCCTTGCCAAAAATTCCAATTTCTTTAATAAATTTTAATATATCGGTCTTGCCATGGATTTCTAACTCGAATGCTTTGTTTCGGCCTTGTTTATATTTCACAAATTTTGTGCGCAATTTACTGTTAATCCCAAAGCGAAGTAATAAATGTTGTACCTGCATTGCCAACTTATAGGAAACTGTGCTGTACGATATCGCCGGCGAAGTAGAAATCGAAGCGGCGCCGTCACAGCTAAATAATCTATTTAATAATAACGCTACTTGCGACTTACTAAATTGAAACACAACTTCTGGAAAGCTTTTTTGATGCGCTGTTTTACCCCAAATTCCCTGGGTAACCAAAAATTGTTTAACTGGGTTTATTTTTTCGCGTGTAATAGTTTTATAAGTGGGGGCTCTTTCGTCAAAATTCGCCCGTTTCACCTCTACGGCGCCAAAACCTTTCGTTGCTTCAGTAAAATCTTTAATGATTTCAGAATTAACGTTAGTAAAACCAGGGCTAGTTTGACTTTTTGACACCGAGCCGTCGGCGATAAAATAAGCTAGCGCCTTAACCATAAATTCTGGCCATTCGATCGCTCCAAAGTACGGCAATTCTCTTGCAACTGCAATTCGCTCGCCAACGCGTAGCGTAGAAAGTTGTTTCCAGCCGTTAATAGTCAAAAATGGGTGGGGGAGCGTCGCCTCGATTTCGCGCCCAGACGCAGTTTTAAGTTTGAAAACTGGCTTTGAACCATCAAATAAAAACGCTGAAGCTTTCTTTGCCCTCAATTTCCAATCCGAATACAGCGACGCAACGCTTAATTCCCCATTTTCCGATTGCGTTTCAACGATGTGTTTTATGGTGTTTAGTTTGCCTGTTTGCGGATCTATCACCTTTGTTGAAGCTGTTAAGCATTTGCCCATGCTGGGTCTGGCTGCCAGAATAATTAAATCCGACGGCTGAAGACCAGAAAGTTTATTATCTAAATCTCTAAAGCCGCTGGTTACCCCACGCAAAACCCCTTTTTCGCGATGGAGCCGGTCGATTCGATCAAAACTTGTGGCAAGAATGTCAGCGATCGGCATAAAGTTGTCTTTAATTAGTTCGTGACTTACTTCAAACAGTGCTTTTTCGGCCTCGTCTAGAACTGTCTGTACGTCCTTATCTTCTTCATAGCCAAGAACCGAAATTTTTTGACCGGCGTTCAAAATTCGACGCAGGACCGATTTTTGACGAACGATTTCAGCGTAGTGGGCGACGTGAATTGCAGTTGGCACCGAGTTTACGAGTTCCGCTAAATACGCCGCACCGCCAGCGTCGTCGAGTTGTTTTAGCGATTCGAGTTCGTTCGTAAGCGTAACTAAATCGATAGGCGAACGTTTTTCGTAAAGGCGCAAAATCGCTCGATAAATTATTTGGTTTGGCTGTAAATAAAAATCGGAGTCGATTAAAATATCGCCGATTTTATCCATCGCCTCTTTGTTTACCAAAATTGCGCCCAGCACCGCCGACTCGGCTTCAACGTTTTGTGGCGGAATTTTACCGAGCAAATTCTCTTTGGCCATCGTTAATTATGTATAGCTTATTATTACTCAACGTCAAACACTGCCACTACATTTTCGAGCACGCCTTCATCGGCAGGAGAGCTGTCCACGTTTAATGTCGAACGAACGACACACTCTAAAATAACATTTTTTCCGGTTAAGTCACTGGCAATTTTTTCAAGCAATTTGCGATTTTTAGTTTCCATTATTCGATCCATATAAAATTTGAAACGTACTCCTAAAGTTAGTTTGTTTTCCTGTAAACCCTCAAGCGCCGCCGAGCGGATAACGGCGTACAGTGCGTGGTTATGATTTTTTATCTGGTTTACAAAGCTTGGCCAAAAAGCGTCGTCTTCAGCCAACTTGGGTTTTTGAACGGCGTCAACCGCAACCGTTTTTTCGTCGTCAGTTTCTTTTTGAATATCAGTTACCATTGGCGGTTCGGTTGCAATCTCGACCTCAAGCACCTCGCTGGTGGGTGTGGCAATCTTTGCGGGAACAGATTTCTCGATATTAGCCGTGCGACTGTCTAAAATTTCGGCGCCGTCTGATGCGATCTCAAACAAGCGAGCGCTAATGATCGCAACTGGATCGACGCTGTGGCGGCTACGCGAAAGCGTAACTAAAAGTTGCTCCAGTAGTTTTATTTGCTCTACACTTGGCTGATTGGCCGAGAAAAGCGCGAGTTTAATTTGGTCGCAAAGCGTTTTAACCAATACCACCAAATCGCCGCCGCTAGAAATAAATTCACGCACAATCGTAATCGCTTCGGTCGGCTTTTTTTCTATAAGTGAGTTTAATAAAGATTCAGTTATTTGTTTCGGCGGCAACCCAAGCATCGCACTAATTTCTTGGTAACTTAATTTTGTTTGGCTACTGCCGACGCTCCCCAGTAAAGTTAAACTATCGCGAAACGACCCTTCGGCGCGAACGGCGATTAAACTTACCGCCTCGTCGTCGATTTCGATTTTTTCTTTTTTAGCCACCTGTTTTATCTGTTGGCTAATCGACTCGTCGCTAGCTCGGTGAAAATTAAAACGCTGGCAACGCGACAAGATCGTGTCTGGAACTTTATGCAACTCGGTAGTGGCAAGAATAAAAATCACGTGCGCTGGTGGCTCCTCCAGAGTTTTTAGAAGCGCGTTGAATGCTTCTTTGGTCATCATATGGACCTCGTCGATTATGTAAACTTTGTACTTTGCCCTAAGCGGGCTAGAGGCAATGGTGTCGCGAAGCGCCCTGATCTCGTCGATTCCGCGATTGCTGGCGGCGTCGATCTCGATAATATCGACCGCTTTATTGTTTTGAACCTCCAGACAAATCGCGCACTCGTTACACGGTTTTACAGATGAATCATTTAAGCAATTTACGGCTTTTGCAAAAAGACGAGCAAAGGTGGTTTTGCCGGTTCCACGCGGCCCAGAAAATAAGTAGGCGTGGCCAATTCGGTTATTTTTGATCGAAGTTTGCAGGTTCGAGCTAATATGCTCCTGCCCAATTACTTCGGCAAAATTACTCGGACGATATTTTCGATAAAGCGATGACATATTCAAAATAGATACTGCCACGAATTTGCCAAATTGTCACTAAATCTCTTGAATTTCGGCGCCAAGCGAGCGAAGTTTTTCGACTAAGTTTTCGTAGCCGCGACTAAGTAAGGAGAAATTATCTATTTCGGATTCGCCCACAGCGGCAAGTGCAGCGATAACGTACGAAAAGCCGGCCCGCAAATCTGGAACAGTAATATTAGCCCCGTGGAGTTTGGTCGGTCCGGTAATGCTAGCGCTATGCAAATAACTGGTTCCGGCGTATCTACACTCGCGACCGCCTAAACAATTATTGTACAGCTGAATTTGGGCGCCCATTTTATTTAACGAATCAACGTAACCAAATCGCTCTTCGTAAACAGTTTCGTGAATTACCGAAGTGCCTTTCGCTTGTGTTAATACCACCACAAACGGCTGTTGATAGTCGGTGGAAAATCCCGGGTAAACATCGGTTTCAAGCGAGATTGAATGAAGCTCGTGATTCTCGCGGTAAAATGTTATGCCGTCGTCGGTGATATCAAAGCCGCCGCCGATTTGGCGGTAAGAATTTAAAAATGTCATCATATGAAGTTGGTTAGCGCCGCGCACAAAAATTCGACCGTTGGTTAGCGCCGCCGCACAGGCCCAGCTGGCCGCTTCAAGCCGGTCAGGAATCGGCTGATGGGTATAACCGCCCAATTTCTTTACACCCGTAATCGTGATTACTCTATCGGTATCAACCGCGATAATCGCCCCCATTTTTTGCAAAACAGCGATTAAGTCGATAATTTCTGGCTCAACTGCAGCGTTGGTTAATTCCGTTACGCCGTCAGCGAGTACGCTGGATAATAATACCTGCTCGGTTGATCCCACGCTCGGATAGGGGAGCTCGATTTTCGCGCCCTTTAGCGACTCTTTTACTGTTAGGTGATACGACTCCGGCTGTTCTTCAATTTGGGCGCCAAGCGCTTTGAGCGCTTCGATATGAAAGTTTATCGGTCTGTTACCGATATTACAGCCGCCGGGCATCGGGATGGTGGCTTTTTTTGTTCTGGCAAGCATCGGGCCGCAAAAAAGCGGCGGGATACGGCTACGCTTACCGTAAATTAATAAATCTTCATCTCGCGGTAAGGTTATTTCTGGGGTTTGAATTGTTAGTTTCTTATCTTCCTTTGTAACCGTTCCACCAAGCGCTTCGATCATTTGCGACACGATCTCTACGTCTTCGATGTCTGGCACATTTTCGATAACTGATGGCTCGGCGCTCAGAAGCGTCGCCACCATTATTTTAGAAACGGTATTTTTACCACCAGCAAGTGTAACCTGGCCTTTTAACGGCTTTCCACCGGTAATTCTAACTTTATCAGGTATCTCGAGCGACTCGGTTGCAGTTTTCTCTTCCGTTTGTAACAGAATTACTCCTTAGTAGCACTGTCGGACGGAGCAGCTTTTTTCTCTAGTACAGTGTGAATTTTTTGAATTACATCGCCGGGCATACTTTCGGATTTAACAATATAATCGTCGGCGCCGTTGGTTAAGCTTTCTAATTTTTCCCTGTCCTGAATTAGCGCAGTTAGCACGATTACTGGAGTTTCTTTGGTTGAAGAATCGGCTCGAACTTGTTTTAAAACTTCGATCCCGTTGATTTTAGGCATCATCAAATCTAGCAAAACAATACTCGGACGGTTTTCTTTAATTTTTTGTAATGCTTCTTCGCCGTCTTTGGCCATATCTACTGTAAAGCCCTCGGCCTTTAAGCGCTCCGAGTACATCTCGCGCAAGGTTAGATCGTCGTCAACCAACAACACACTTTTAAAAGTTTCTGCCATTTCAACAATAGCGTAGCAAAATTATAGTGGGTTTCAATGGGAAAATTAAACCACCTTCGCCGTTGTTACTTCACCCTTGGAGATTGTTTCGCTTTGAATGTTAGGTAGGGCGGACTCTGGCTTGTCACCAACTTGTATAGTCGGCGAAGTTACTGATTGCTCTAGCATCGCCCCACTTACTTGTTTTGGCGCTTCTTTTAGAATCGGTAACTCGAAAGTAAACGTTGCGCCCTTACCCTCGGCGCTTTTAACCGACAAGGTGCCGTTATGCAACTCCACAAAGTTTTTACTAATATATAATCCAAGACCGGTGCCTTGGTGTTCGTCGACTTCGCGCTTAACTTGCGAGAATTTTTGGAATAGTTTTTTCTGATCTTCAAGCGCGATACCGCGACCGGTATCGGCAACAGAACAAATCAATTTTTCGCCGTCTTGTTTTATAGAGATTGTAATCGAACCTTTCTCGGTAAACTTAATTGCGTTGCCAGTTAGATTAACAAATACCTCGCGAATTCTATCTGGATCGCACCAAATTAGCGGTAGCTTGGCTTTATCGGCGTCGATTTTTAGAGCAAGTTTTTTGGCATCGGCTTTAATCTGTAATTCGTGTACAACCGATTCGGCCATATCGTATATATTTGCTTGGGCAAAGCGCATTTTTAAGCGACCCTGCTCGATTCTGGAAACGTTTAGCAAATCTAAAATTAAATCAGCAAGGCGCTTACTACTGGCGTAAGCTCGGTTTAGGTATTCGCGACTTTTATCGTCCACCTTACCCATGCCTTCATCTAGAATCATCGACAAATATCCTTCGATCGCCGCCAGCGGAGTGTTTAATTCGTGCGACGCCATGCTAATAAACTCGTCTTTCATTTTGTCGAGCTGGGCTAAGTATTCGTTGGCGTCTTTGAGTTTTTGAAACGCTTGAGCGCGCTGGATGGCAAGACTCATATCGCCGGCGATTGCGCGGGAGATTTCGAAATTTTTAAGGTGGACTTGGTCTTTATCTTCGGTAAACACAAACATTAAAACTCCAAACGCCTCGCCGCCTGCGTAAAGCGGCAATGCTTCGATATGTTTGGCGTTAAGAATTGTTTGCAAGGTTTTGGCAACGGGTTTTGATATCGGTGGCGAGATAAAATCGGCAAGCGAGTCGGAGTCGCGCGGATTTTTTTCGATAATTGCGTCGTGGAGTAGGTTGTATTTTGGAGTAATCGGATCGGAGTATTTACTTAGATCCTCGCCAACCAGCGAGAAGATTTTTTGAGACACTGGGTTTTGACTAAATGAATAAGCGGCAAGGTTTTTGCCCTTAACGATACTTAAAAATGCGCCCACGCAGCCGTCGAGCTGTTTTGGAATCTCGTCTAAGATTTTTTGAGTCATCGTGCGCATTTCGGATTCGTTGAGCACAATGTCGGATATTTTTTGGAGGGTAGATAGGTTTTTAGTGCGTTGTTCTAACTGGTTCAACGCCTCGATTTTTTCACCCGCAAGTTTTTCGACTTCTTCGCGACGGGAGACTTCATCTCTAACTGAACGAATAAGAAAATATCCAAAAAACCCAGTCAAAGCAAGTAGAGTTACTTCAAAAATAATATCCGAGAGATTTATTGATGTAATAGCTCTGCCCAGAATTACTACTAACAGTACTCCAACAAATATTTCAGTTGCAATTACCTTTATATTGAATAGCTCATGTTTTGTTATCGATATTACCGAAGCTGCTAAAAAGATAATTATTGAATATATGCCAATCCTTGGGACAAAGCTACTTAACTCAAAAATGGATGGCAAAATTAAATTTGTTGTTATGGTGATAATTGATGTAATCGCAAGCCCAATAGTAATATACTTTAGCTGTAACTTTCTTAACCCAGTTGATTTTACATAATCAATAACTAAATAATATATCCCCATTGAAAAGTTAATAATTAAAACTAATAAATATAGTGGGTACAAAAAACCAAATATTATACTTATTTCATTATTAAGTTTTTCATTAATGTTAGAAATAATTAAACTTGAGAATGGAGATAAAATTAGAATTATTGGGGTCAAAATATTTATAAACCATCGTACGAATATTTTCTTATGAATATTAGTAAAATTATTTGAGAAACTATAAAAGAAGTAACTTATCAATACTGCTAACGTAAAATCAAATTTTACTAAAATTAATTTGTATGAAAAATCTATAGCTTCTTCCTCATAGAAAGTAGTTAAAGCCCAAAATGCAGTAGAAAATGACATCACCGCAAAAGGGATACTTACTTTTTTATTATCTCCCTTAAAAAAAGAGACTAACGATAATATTAAGCATGATATTACCACTGAATATAATAATAATTCTTGTGTAGCTACTATCATAATTTAAATATGGCTGAACCAAAAATTCCAATAATATTGCCTAGAGTTCTATTTTTAATATAAAATGGGTTT
>JACRAP010000002.1 GCA_016213365.1 Candidatus Berkelbacteria bacterium | reverse complement strand
TTTGTTTGTCGGCAATTGCCGTTAGTAATTCGTCGTAATTTGTTAGTTCGTTTGCTGTTCCAACAACGTTATCGGCGTAATATTCTTTTACCCTGCTAGCAATGGCGGTGAACTTGGTTTGCATGTTAGTAGCCATTTTAACCAGTTGTTCGGAGCGTTTTTGAATTGCCGCTTCCTTTTTTTGGCAAACTTTTAGTTTCGCGGCCTCTAACCGCTCGGCCGCCTTTGCCCGTGCTGTTGCACCACGATCCGACTGCGCTGATACTGGGGCGGAAATAGCGCTTCCCATCAGTAGTAACCCCGTTAAAACTAACACCATTATTCTTTTCATATATTCATATTACTACTAGAGTTGGTGCTGTCAATTACTATCTGCGCTCAAAGAAATTCTCGGTGGCGATAAACCAGTCGTACCAACCATTATCTAGCGCGTAAGCTAAAAAGGTCTTGTCTACACCAAAAATTATTATAAAACCAAGAATAATTAACAGACCACCCAGCGCTTTTTTTATCCAGCTTGTTTCATCAGAGAACCAGAGCAATTTTGAAGTAATTCTCGATCCCAAAAATACGATTAGCAGTAACATTAACGCTAGACCAAGTACGTAAAACAATAAATAAACCAAACCTTGGGCAAAATTTGCTGGTAAAATTATCGCAACAATAAGCGCGTAAGTGGGACTGCAACTATTAAAAATTGGTCCCAGGGCAAAGCCGGTCAGGATTTCTTTGCTGAAACTACTTGAACCTGTACTTAATGCGCTACTACTAAGCGAATTTAATTTTATAGCTACGGCAAATTTTTGCCATATTGAAGGAAAGAAATAATTTACGCCCAGCAGGATTAAAATCGTTCCGGAAATAATTTGCCAAACTACTTGTGGCACCCCAAGTAAGGCGGTCGTGCCTTTTAAGATTATCGAGAAAACTAATACCGATATCGCAAGACTTGTGATAATTATTAGCGGGCGCTTTAGGTTGCTACTGCCAATAGACGCCCCAAGTACTACTGGTAAAAATGGTAAGATGCACGGCGCCGCCACAGTAAGTGCGCCGGCAATAAACGCTATAAAAACTACGGAGTTCATAATAAATTATCAATTACCGCTTGTAGGATTGGTTGCTGGTAGGCGACATACTTTTTAATTAGTTTGCCGCTATCATCAATTAGCACTAATGTGGTTTGGATAGTAATGCC
Organism: Candidatus Berkelbacteria bacterium; assembly: GCA_016213365.1. Taxonomy (GTDB): domain Bacteria; phylum Patescibacteriota; class UBA1384; order 2-12-FULL-50-11; family 2-12-FULL-50-11; genus JACRAP01. The sequence goes on along the minus strand of JACRAP010000002.1, from coordinate 11,164 downwards.
GTATTTTTGACGCAAGTCTTGGTTGGAGTCGTAATCAACCTTAATAATTGTCGTGTTATTGGGGATTGTGCCTGATTTAATACTTGCGTCGAGCGCGCGACATTGCGGACACCAAGGAGCGTGAAAAAATAATATTTTCGTGCCCTTATTTTGATCGATTGCCGAAGCAGTGTAATCGATATATTTACCCGACTGTTGGTTGGTTGAATTATTTTGCCCGTTCGTTGAAATTGGATTTGGCGTATTTTTGCTTTGTTGCTGACTCACGGCATCGCTTGCGAATTTTGGTTTAGTTATAAAAAAAACGAGTAACGAAATTACACCTATGGCCAGAAAAGCTAATAAAAGCTTTTTCATTAATCAATTTGTTTGGCGGTATTTTTGTTTTGGTCGAAGAACTTATTCAATATAATTCCGGCAATAGATAATAGGATGCTGGCGATAAGTGCCGCTAAAAAGGAGTCGACGTAAAAACCCTTAACGATTGAGGAGGCGATATAAATTACGATCGCGTTAATTACAAAGGCAAATAATCCGAGCGTTAAAATTGTAATAGGCAAAGTTAGCACTATTAAAATTGGCTTTACAAGTAAATTTAATAAACCGATTATCAAGACCGCAATTAAGGCGCTATAAAACGAATCTACCCTAAAGCCAGGGAGATAGTTAGATATTAGTAGCATTATTCCTGCAAGAATTAACCAGCGAAATATAATCATTATTTAATGATACATTTTTATGTAAATATTCCAAATTTTTTCAAGCACAATACCTTCGATATTAGAAAAAATGCCCCCTAAGATCTGTTAACAGATTTAAGTTAGCGATTTATACTTACTATCTAGTAACAGAAATTGTGGCGCCCTGTTCTGCGTCTGGAGCGACAACAGTGATTCTGCCGTTTGCGGATTTAAAGATTTCGTAACCAGCGCCATTAGTTGATCCGCCAGTTGGATCGGACGGAATACTGGTTAAGTATTTTTCGCTAGCAGTTACAACACCTAAATCAATCAGTCCAGTACAACTTGCGCCAGTAGTTACACAAATCTCTGTTTGAGTAGTGGTAATAGAGGCCGGAACAACACCGGTATCTACCGAATACTGATAAACAGCGTTAAGGATGGTGTTAACATCTGCTCTTCGTTCCGCGTTTCTAGTATCCCCAAGCTGTTTCCCTGGGTTAATAGCCAATATTACGATCCCAGCAAGTATTGCGATTGCCGCAACAACCAACAAGATTTCTAACAAAGTGAACCCGTTTCTAAATTTCATAATTTTTATTATCCTCCCTTTGAGTTAAACACTATACATATTTTTAAAAATATACAACATTTAATTTTCGACCCAGCTAGAAATAATAATATTAGGAATTATCGCCGAAACTTGAACCGTAACTTTTCGTTTAATTGTCCCGACCGTGGAGATAGATGTAATTAGCTTTGCTGTTTCACCGGTATCGGTAACGGTGTAGGTGCAACTGTTTGGACCAGTTGTAAGCGTCTCCGTTCCTACATATTGCGGCGATAAATTAATTTGAATAAGTGCCTCTTCGGCGCAACTATCAGCCAATCCTTTGGCGATAAACATTGAATTGCTTGTAGCGGTATTTTGCCCCGAAACTATCCCAAAAGTTAGCACCGAAAGTGTAATCGCCAAACTAACTGCCCCGATTATTAAGATTGAAATTAAGGTGATGTAGGCGTTACTTCTCATCGTCTTAAACTCGCAGTTGTAATAAATGTTTTCGAGTAAGCAAATTCGCTACGAGCTGATGGGTTTTTATAAGACAAAACAAATCGAATCCTTACGCTCCCGTGCGCTGGGCTGTTTGACATACTCGTAAACGACAGCTCTGTTACAACAACCCTCGAATTGGTGAGTGAAATTTCGGCGCCACTCCCTTCTTTTAGATGTATTGCGCCACCGCTTAAACTTACAATCGTTGGGTTTAGCGATGCCGTAGGGGTGTTAAAACTTAAACTGTTTGCCGAATTACCGGAGGTGGGTGAGTTTATGCTTACTGACTCTCGTAACGATTGGGTTATTAAATCTGTAACCTGTTTGCCCTGTAAATCAACTTCACTTATCGCTTGATTTTTTATTCGACTCTCTAAAATCGTCCCTAGAAAGAGCGATGACGATAACAACACAACTGCCGAAACTCCCAGATAAAGAAGTAATTCAACTAATGTAAAAGCTTTTTTCATTTATGTTTGAGGGGCAAATATTATTATTTCTTCGTCGTTCGATACGCCAGCACCAACAACACAATCCAAATCCGGGCTATAATCCACTCCGTTTAATTGATAGTTACCGGCAACATTTGCGGTAGTAACTAGCGTTGGTGTTGAGAGCACGGAGATATCGATCTCCTGAAATTCTTCCGTATTTGCGCCCGATGCTAAGAAAACAAAATTTTCTGGGTTACTAAAATCTAACGCAATATCTAGAACTACTACATAGGTTAAGACCGAACCAACTCGAACCGGTGAGCTAGGTGTTGTTACGTCAATGGTATAAAACTTATTTTCTTGCCCGACAAGTACGGTGTTGCCCGTAACAGAAATAGTTATCGCATCGGTATTTCCTGGTAGTTCCAGCCAACCGACTAAGCTGGGTGAGATTGGGTTTAAGACATTTACTATTTGTAATTCTTGGGCGTTATATCCTGTGGCGATATAAGCGTTTGTTCCAACTACAACGATTTCGTAACCAGTTCCGTTCAGATTTTGTGATCCAAGTAGTAGCGGCAATGTCGGACTAGTAACATTAAGAATTACTAGTTCGTTCGAATCGCCGTTTTCGCGAAGCAGATAGGCGGTGTTATCTAGAATAAATATTCCAAGAGCGTTTTGATCGCCAGTTGCGTTATAGGTGGCAACAACAGTCGGCGTGCTTGGCGTGCTAATATCAATTATCTGTAATTCTTGATCGTTATCGGAATTGGTAACATAAGCATAAGTTCCTGATACGTAAATATTTGCTGGAATACCAGTTAAGTTCAACGATCCAACAATAGTCGGCTCGGACGGAGCAGTTATGTCTATTATCACAAAGTCTGGTGTACCGTCTGCGCGAACGACGTACGCGTAAGAGCCCGAAATATCAACCTTAAGTCCGTCTTCATCGCCAGCGAGATCAATGTGCCCTTGCTGGACTGGATTGGTCCAAGACGGCGTAACGGTGGCCAACCAATTTGTAAGACGAGTTACTAACGTAACCGTGCCTGTTCTTTGGTTGTTTTGTTGCCAAGTTACCTTTGAGGTAACGGTTTTACGATTAATGTCGATTGGCGCAATCGAAATAACTCTTGAATAGATTCCGGTGGTATCGCTAACGCCGGCAAATGACCAAACGTTCCCAGTGGCGTTCAAGCCGTGATCGCCGTCAACAAGTGAGGCAAAATTGCTATCCCTGATATTTCTAGTCGCCTCGAGCCCTTCTTCAGCCAGTAACTGCGCCCGAAAATGATTACCCGAGAGCACGGTCGATTCTCGCCCGTAAATTACGCCGCCAACTATCGCCGTTACGAGTAATCCAAATACAGCCGAAGCCAACATCACTTCAACCGTTGAAAACGCGCGGCTAATATTCGATACTGCCTTTTTCATTTAAGATAACGGTTCGTGATTCGTTATTATTTGATGTGATTGTTACGGTTATGGGTGCGTTTGGTAAGCCGTAATATTTCGAAAAATTGATATCACTCATACCACCCACGGTTAATTGCGGTGCAACGGCAGTTAGTTCGTCCAAACCTACTTCCCGAGCGGCGTAATTACTCCCCTTATATAAAATAATATTATTACCTGCATAATAAACACCCCAATTGCTGTCGCCGCTTGATGCCCTGGCTAATAATTGAGCTCTGCGAAAATTTGTTGCAAAATCCATCGCTGAAATATCCAACTCGTTTCTGGACTGAAAGTTATAATAGACGGGCGCAGAGATTCCGGTGATTAAACCGATAATTGCAACCGTTAAAATCACCTCCATCAACGTAAACCCTTTAGATCTCGTCATTAATTTGTATTAAAATTACCGATCAAATTATAAATTGGCAGAATTACCGACATCGCAACTGCTACAACGCCTAGCCAAACAATTACCAATAAGAGCGGCTCAAGAATTGTCGCCAGATTTTTTGTGGTGTTATCTAATTTTTGTTCGTAATTCTGACCGATTTTGATCAGTACTTTTGGTAAACCACCCGAATTTTCTCCGCTAATTATAAGCTGCTGGACTGGTGTCGGTAGTAATTTCTGCGTAGTTGAGAACTTTGTAAAACTTTTTTTAAACGATTCGCCGGACCTTACTTGTTCAAGTAGTTGGGTGTAATATTTTTTATAAATACTGATACTCGAAGAGCTGGCGATCGACTGCAAAGCATGGTCGATCGGGATACCCGCATCTAGCAATGTCCCAAATAAATAACCGAATCTTGCAACTTCCGTTTCTTGGGCAATTCGCCTAATCGCTGGAATAAACATAAACATTCTTTGACCGATAATTTTGGTTTTTTTCATAAAAAACAAAACATAAATTATCAATCCCATTATTATGAAAAAGCTCGGTATTGCCACTAAACCATATTTGCCAAAAAATGCGCCGATTTGAATTAGGATTTTCGTTGAAACTGGCAGATCGGCGTGTAAACTATCAAATACTTTTGCTAATTTTGGCAAAATAAACCAAGCGATCGATATGCCGATAACCATCGTTAATACAAGTACAAAAATTGGGTAGGTGATAGCTGAGCGAATTTTAGATTTGAAATTTCTGTCTTTTTCTTGTTGTTCGCTAATTACTTTTAAGTTATCTGAGAGTTTTCCAGATTCTTCGCCGATTTTTACTAGTGAAACAGTGTAGTCTGCAAATATCCCAACGTTCTCTATCGCCTTACTAAGCGAGACTCCCTCCATTACTTGGGTTTTAATCTGGCCAATAATTTGCTTCATTTTTTTGTTTTTTATATCGCCTTCCAGTACTGCTAAAGATTCAACGATATTCATGCCAGACATAACTAACATCGATAAATTTTCAATGAAATAATCTAAACTTGAGCCGATTCCAAAGTCACTAAACCGTCTGATTTTCTGCATCTTTTTTCTTAGTTTGTTTGATCGCCGCTTTTAACTCTTCTGACGGTGGTTCTGCGACACGAATTAACTCTGTTAATGTTGTAATGCCTTCTTTAACTTTTTGGACTCCATCATCAAATAACGATATCGAACCTTCGGATCTAGCCAGCTCCCAAACTTCCGTTGACGACGGGGAGTCTAATATTTTTTCTTCGAGTGCTGGCGTAATTCTAATAATTTCAAATATCGCCGTTCTGCCGTTAAAACCGGTGTGACCGCAAACCTCGCAACCCTTACCTTCGTAAAATGAATCAGTAGCCGCGTTAAAGTAACGATCAATTAATATTTTATTTGTAGCAGTTACTTGATTGGCAATATCTACCTTGATTCTACAACGAGTACAAATTTTTCTAACTAAACGTTGCGCCACTACTGTTTCAAGAGTAGACGCAAGTAGAAACGGCTCAATTCCCATTTCAAGCAGGCGAGTTACCGCCGTTGCGGCGTCGTTGGCATGGAAGGTGGTTAATAACAGATGTCCAGTTAGCGCGGCGTTTACAGCAATTTCCGCGGTTTCTTGATCGCGAATCTCGCCGACTAAGATAATATCGGGGTCCTGACGAACGATCGATTTTAACCCTTGGGCGAAAGTAAGGTTCGTTAACTGATTGATTTGAATTTGGTTGATCCCTTCAAGTTTATACTCAACTGGGTCTTCAATTGTTGTAACGTTTACCTCCGGACTATTAACCAGTTTAAGCAGGGCGTAAAGCGTGGTGGTTTTACCCGAACCGGTTGGGCCAGCGACTAAAATCATCCCAAACGGTTTTTTTATTTCTTTATTCATAACCGTTAAGCCGATATCAGAAAGTCCGATATCGGTGAGCGATAAGCCCTGAACGTAAGCCGATAAAACGCGAATGGCGATTTTTTCGCCCTCTACCGTTGGAATAATCGAAATACGGAGATCGACTTTAATTTCTCCCTTAATAAACGACATCGACCCGTCTTGGGCGCTAAAGTGTTCGTCGATTCGAAGTCTACTTAACACCTTAATATGATTTAAGATATTTTCGTAGTGAGTTTTTGGAATTCTCCCCGCTTCTTGCAAAACTCCATCAACTCTAAATCTAACAATTACTTCTTTTGAACGCGGTTCGAAGTGGATGTCGGAAGTTTTAAAATGAAGCGCGTCGGTAATAATTTCTTCAATTATCTCCGGGGCAATTCTGTTTTTTCCGGCGATAATTTTTGAGAATCTTGTCTCGAGCGGTTGATGATACTGTTCGAGTGCGTTCGTTAAATCGTCTGGTAAGCAGTAATAAACGTAAATATTTTTTTGAGGAAAAAGTTGGGGTAATTGCTTTAATAATTCGCTCGATTGCGGATCGTCGCTAACAACAATTACATTCTCTTGTTCGTTTTTAACAGTGATAAATCGCAGTTCCACCGCCAATTTGGCGGGAACGAATTTAACTAACTCTGGGGAGAAAGAAAAGTTAGATAAATCGATAAATTTTGTATTTAACGACGAGGCGATCGCTTCGCCGATTACTTGCCTGCTTACTAAGTTTTCGCTAATTAAATATTCAATAGTGGTTGATTTGCGCGCCTTGGCTTGTTGTTGGGCTGATTTCAAGGCATCTGGTTTAATATAGTTGCCACCAAGTAGCGCCTTTTCGATCTGTGCTTCGCTAAGCGCCATTAGTAATACCTTCTTGCTTCTGAGATATCTGCGATCCGATGACGCGTTTAACTAATAAATTTCTTGGTTTAGAATTCATCTGTTAATTATATTGTAAACAAATTCTTAACTTTAAGTATACTTAGCAGTTGGTAGTATTTCGCGATAAATAGTATATAATCTAGTTATCGTAGGATTCGTTATGGTGCGGTGCGATTCAGAGCTCTCTTAAGCGTTGGATGTGCGGCCAGAGGAATATAAAGGTCGTCCTGCGCTAGAACTAAGAAAGAGAGTTAATATGACAAAAGACGAAACTGTTGAAGTTGTTGAAGAAACAACCGACGAAACTCCAGCAGAAGAAACCCCAGCTGCAGATGTAGCTGAGGAAGCTCCTGTTGCCACAAAACCAGCTGCCAGTAACGGCGAAGCTGCTGAAGGCACCAAATTATTTGTTGGTGGAATTTCTTGGGGAACAACCGACGAAGGACTACGCCAAGCTTTTGAAGCATTTGGTACAGTTACTTCCGCCGATGTTATCCGAGAAAAAATGACCGGCCGATCAAAGGGCTTTGGTTTTGTTGTTATGGGCAGCGCTGCTGAAGCGCAAGCCGCTATCGACAAAATGAACGGTCAGTCGCTTGATGGACGTCAGATTACTGTTAATGTTGCCCGCCCAAAAACGGAAAACAACGACAGACCACGACGTGATTTCAACCGATATTAATTTAGTTAATCGCTAAATTGCCAATTGGTCCGCTTCGGCGGACTTTTTGGTACTATGTATTAAAGGAGGGTTAATATGTGGTTTAGTAAAAAGAACGAGGATAAGTCTTTTGTAGCGGTTGCGTTAGTGTTTATTCTGCTTGGTGCGGCAATTTTTGCCTTCGGTGCAGTTAGCTGGATGATCAACACGATGCAACAACAAACCATCGTTGCCATTCCGTCGATTAAAGTAATCGGTGGATTATTGGTAATGTGTTTGGGCTACATTCAGCTTGAGCTGGGACTACTTAGAGATAAGTAAGAAAATATTTAATTATTAATTTTCTTATTTGAGTAGTTTTTTGTTATGGGTAATTTTATTTGCCTTGGATAAGGTAAGGATTAAGTAGAGGGGTAGGGTGCTCAGAGTTGCGAAGGCCGCGCCCTAATCGCTGTAATATCGCTCGCTCCCACAGGGGTATGGAGAAAACTAAAAAGAGACCTTGTCGGTCTCTTTTTAGTTTGCGCAAAGTTACGCACCCTTACATTTTTTCGCCTGAGCCACCCTTCATAAACATCGAGATGAGGCTCCAAACTGCAGCGAGACCAACCAAACTATAGACGATTCTGGTTAATCCCCAGCCGTCACCGACCTCCCCAAATAGGGAAGCAACTAGATCGTAGTCGAAGAATCCGACCAACCCCCAGTTAAGACCTCCTACAAATAGTAGAACCCAAACGAGCCAATCCATTCCGCTCATTTTCATACCACCTCACCTCCTCCCTCAAAGTTAATATTGCTATTACTTATACTGTTACTCTTAAATAATCAAAATGCAAGTTTTAAAAAATAGGCCAGCTTCAACGCCGTTGGTGAAGCTGGCACATGGGTTGGTGTCGGGTTTAGCCGACGCCCGGGAAGACGGATTCCTCGCTGTCTTCCTGGGAAGACGAGACTTGATCACAATGCACACAGAGCGCACTGTAAACCTGCTTTGGCCCTTCTGCCAAAACTGTCCCTTGCGGACAGACGAGCCGAACAGATTCCGGAATTTCGTGAACCGGAACCTTGCTTGGATCTGCAACTTGTGATGTCACGCCGACGAATCTACGTGCAATCCCAAGTGCTACTCCCTGCCTGAGCGGGTGAGCAACAATCGTCAACAAGTTCATCCCTCCTTCTGGCTAGTAGCCAGGTTCTAATAATTATATCACAATCCCGAAGATGCCTGGAGCCAAATCTTCTGCTAGGATAGTGAAACGATGAACGACGCGATTTATTTAGCAATAGGAGTAGTAGTTGGCGCAATTATCACTTATATCCTTACGCACTCAAAAAACACCGATTTAAGTAGTTTGATCGAGCAATTAACTAACTCGAATAAAGAAAAACTCGGCGCCGAGAAAGAAGTTATCAAAACCGATCTTGAGGGTAAAAAAGACGCAATTAAACAACTCGTCGACGAAATTCGCGTTCAATTAAAAGAAACCGACGAGAAACTGCGCCGCAGTGAACAGGAAAGAATCTCTAGCTTTTCGGCGTTAAAAGAAGAATTACAAAATCATAAACAATTGGCGAGCGAGCTACGTGGTTCAACGGAAGAGCTTAAAAATGTGCTTTCAAATAATCAAACTCGGGGGCAGTTTGGCGAAAGAATCGCCGAAGATTTATTAAAAATGGCTGGCTTTGTAATAAATCAGGATTATTTTGTGCAAAACACTACCGGTGAAGGTCGCCCAGATTTTACAATAGTTTTACCAGATAAAACTAAAATTAATATCGACGTTAAATTCCCCTATCAAAACCTGCAAAAATCGGCCGAGGCAAAAGACCCCGAAGAAAAGAAGCGACATTTTGCACAGTTTCAGCGCGATGTCCGTAAAAAAATCGGTGATATCGCTAATCGTAATTACATCAACCCCGACGATAACACTGTCGACTTTGCGGTTGCCTTTATTCCAAATGAAATGATTTTTAGCTTTATTTATGAAAAGAGTAACGACATCTGGGAAGAGGCGATGGCCAAAAAAGTAATTTTGGCCGGACCGTATTCTTTTGTAGCGTTACTTAGGATGATTAAACAAGCTCACTCAAACTTTCAAATGCAATCAAATATTCACGGCATTATTCAGTTGGTTCAGAAATTTCGCCAAGAGTACGATAAGTTCAGCGAAGAGTTGGATGTCCTTGGTAATCGCCTTGAATCGGTAAGCAAACAATATCAAACCGTGTCCAATACTCGCAGTCGCCAGCTCGGCAAAGTAATCGACCAAATCGACAATAAACACGTGCTTAACGACAACGACGAGCCAAAGAGTTTCTTGGAATAGTTAATTCGTTTCAGGTTTGGTAAACTTAAGCTGAAATGACCGAGAATAAAAGCGAAAGAGAGATTAAATTAGAAAAGCTCCAGAAGTGGGTTGGCGCCAAGATTAATCCGTACCCCAGCGTAACTCCCCAGTTCGAGCCGATCGATCGCGCGCGCAAAGCCAAAGAAGGCGAAACCGTTGCTACAACTGGTCGGATTTTAACTGTAAGGGCGCATGGAAAGTCTACTTTTATGGATATCATCGACCCGAGCGGTAAAATTCAACTCTTTCACAGCGAACAGGAGCTCGGCGAAACTGACTACGAGCGATTAAGCTGGTTGGACACAGGCGATTATATCTGGGTTAGAGGCGAGCAATTCATTACTAAAACCGGTGAAATAACGATAAAAGTTAAAAGCTATCAACTACTAACCAAATCGCTTTTACCGATCCCTGCACAGTACACCGGTCTGGACGACACCGAAACTCGTTATCGCCAACGGGCCCTAGACTTTAAAATTAATAATAGCGCTAAAGAAATTATCACTACTAGAAGCAAAGTCATCTCGAGTATTCGCAACTTCTTGGATAAGCACGGCTTTATCGAAATAACTACCCCTGTTTTACAACCGATACCCGGTGGCGCTACCGCAAAACCGTTTATTACTAATTACAACGCGCTCGATGCCGATTTTTATTTGCGAATTTCCGACGAATTATATTTAAAACGACTGGTTGTGGGCGGTTTCGAGCGAGTTTACGAGATCGGGCCGGATTTTCGAAACGAAGGTTTAAGCCATATGCACAACCCCGAGTTTACGATGTGCGAATTTTACTGGGCGTATCAAAATTACAAAGGGCTAATGACTATTACCGAACAACTAGTCCGCGAGGTTGTAAAAAAAGCAACCGGTAGTTTTGCTGTAACGTATCAGGGTCATAAATTAGATTTTGAGAAAGATTTTGTTGTAAAGAAATATTCCCAGTTAATACTAGAGGAAACTGGCATTAACATCGACGAATTAACTGAGTTTGCCGATTTAATCGCTGTGGTTGAGGCGAAAAAAATTAAATTTGAGAATCAAAATATCACCGTGTGGAGCGAACTGGTGGATGAATTATTTAAAAAAGAATGTCGGCCAAAAATTGTCGAGCCAACATTTGTAATTGATTATCCTATCACGACTGCGCCGCTGGCAAAAAAGAACGCCGAAAACCCGCTAATCGCCGAAAAGTTCCAGTTAATTTGCGCCGGTGGGTTTGAGTTAGTAAATGCGTACAGCGAACTTAACGATCCGCTCGATCAGGAAGCGCGCTTTAAGGAACAGATGCAGATGCGCCAGAGCGGTTGGGACGAGGCGCAAATGCTCGATGAAAATTATATCGA
>JACRAP010000010.1 GCA_016213365.1 Candidatus Berkelbacteria bacterium | reverse complement strand
CGAGCGCGTAAGCGGCGTCGTTACCAGATTGAATCATTAATCCCTTGATTAAATCGCCCACACTTACTTGCTCGTTTGGTATAAAATTAACTTTGGAGCCGGTGATTTTAGCGGCTTTTGAGCTTATCGTAACCGTTTCAGTTAATTTATACTTTTCCCTAGCAAGTAGTGCAGTCATCATTTTAGTAGTCGAGGCGATCGCGGACAAATCGTGAATATTTTTTGAGGTAATAATTTTTGCGCTAGTAGAATCAATTAATAAGTAGCTTTTACTATATATTGTAGGTAGTAAAACTGATTTATTAATCCTTACATAGCTGTTTGTTACGGCTAATTTTTCCAGAAATTGTTGCGAAACACCTACAAATTGCTCGGTGCTTTTTGCAGTCGGGATAAAGGCGGGGGTACTAATTAAGGCGTTTATCAGCAAGACGGTTAAAATCCTGCGAAATTTCATCCTTTACAGTCTTTTTAATCCCAGTTCTTTAAGCTGTGAATCGTCAACCTCGCTGGGTGCGTTCATCATTAAATCGCGTCCGTCGCCAGATTTTGCAAAGGCGATAACGTCGCGTATGGTATTTTCACCAAATAAAACAGTAAATAATCGGTCTAAACCGCAGGCAAATCCGCCGTGCGGTGGCACGCCGTATTGAAACGCCTCAAGTAAGTGCCCAAATTTTAACTGAATTTCTTCTTTACTGTGACCTAAAAATTTAAATACGCGCTCTAATACTTCGCTATCGTGAATTCGAATACTGCCGCCGACGATCTCCGAGCCGTTTAAGACTAAATCGTATTGATCGGCGAGCGCCTTCTCGGGCATTTTCTCGAAGTTATCAACAAACTCTTTTTTTGGAGCGGTAAACGGATGATGAACAGCGCCCCAGCGTTTATCGCCTTCCTTGTATTCAAACATCGGGAAATCAACCACAAATAAAAACGCTAATTCGTCTGGATTGTTTTTATCTTTGCGTAAATCCGGTCGATCGTTACCGTATTGCTCCATCGCTTCAGCGTAAGTTAGTACCTGGAATTTTGGAAAAGTTAAGGTTTTTTCGGGAAAAAATTCTTTTACCAATCCAGTAAAAAGCTCTTCGAGTAACTCCAAAACTTCTGTTTGGTTGGTGAAACTTAATTCAACGTCTAGCTGGGTAAATTCCGGTTGTCTGTCGGCGCGGGCGTCCTCATCTCTAAAGCAACGAACGATTTGGAAGTATTTTTCAATCCCTGCAACCATAAGTAATTGTTTGTACTGTTGCGGCGATTGCGGCAAGGCGTAAAATTTACCTGGGGCGATGCGAGAAGGCACTAAGTAGTCCCTGGCGCCTTCCGGTGTTGATTTACTGATATAAGGTGTTTCAACTTCAATAAATTCCCTATCCGTAAAATAATTACGCAAATACTGATTAATTTTATGTCGTTTTCGCAAATTCTCGGCCATTTTTTTACTACGCAAGTCTAAATAACGATACTTTAAGCGGGTTTCTTCCGACACTTCACGATCATTTAGCGGTAACGGCAATGTTTTAGCTTTGGTTATTAATTCAATTTTTTGTGCTTGTAGCTCGACTGTGCCGGAAATTATATTAATATTTACGAGCGATTGCGGTCGTTCGCTGACAGTTCCAGTTACCGAAATTACAGATTCAGCGGTTAAGTCTTGTGCAATTTTAATATTTTCTTCACCTACGCAAACGATTTGTGTAATACCAGTTCGATCGCGTAAATCGATAAACGCGACTTTGGCGTGAACGCGGATTGTTTCCGCCCAACCCTTCATTAATACTTCTTGGCCAACTAAATCTTTTACAGTGCTACTAAAAATTCGTTTCATTATTTGATTCTACCCTATAAATTGTGTCGCGAGTAGCTCGTCGATTTTTTTAATTTCTGTTTCAGTAAAACTGTCGTCGAATTTTTGAATTATTATCCTAAAGGTGTTTTTAACTTGGTTGGTTTCAGGATTTTGATAGCTGTCGATTTTTTCAACAAATAAAACATTTTCAATTACTTTCCCTAGGTTTTCCTCAACACTAATTTCGCCTTCGACGGTAATATCGCGAACCAACGGCGGGAATTTAGAGATGGGCTTAAACTTAGATAACTTGTCGCGAATCTTAAGGTTATTTGACGTTAAATCCTCAACATTTTTCCAGGCGTAAACTACACTTGATTGTTTAACGTCGAATTTATTTAACATTAACGATTCGATAGTTTTTTGTTCAAAGCTCGTTTTAAACTCTTGATCGAGTGCGTTAACTTGATCGATTGTGTTTTTATAACCGGAAATTATTACACCTAGAATTGTGACTTCTTCATTTTCATTAAACACATTGGCGATTTGAAAAAATTTAGAACGTTTTAAATACGGGTTTTTTGCGGTTGTTTGAAGTAGTCCTGATATTAAATCGGTTTGTAGATACGGTAAGTCTGCTGAAAACGGATTTTTAAGCTCAACTTCGCCGCTATGTACAAAGGTGTTAGTGACAGTTTCGCTATAACCCAGTCCCACTAACTGTTGTTTAATACTTTGAATTTTCTCAAATAACCCACTTTTTGGGGGCTTTTCGGTACTTAACGGTAAAATTTGAATATGTTTAACGCCGTAAATCCGTAACATCTCCTCCGCTATGTCGCTAACGTTTGTGATGTCTTTTCGGTGCGCCGGAATTTCGATAGATGTTTCATTTACCTTAAACCCTAAATGATTTAACGCCCCTAGGTCGGTTTGCTTAAAATTACTGCCCAATATTTTATTTATGCTATCGATTTTCACCTCAATAACATTTGAATTATATTCAAGTTTGATCGGTTCGTTTAATTGCAGATCGGTAAATATTGCCGCAAAATCAAACGCTAGGTAATTAATATCCTTACAATCAGCTCTGTTTGCAGTAAGTTTTACATCGAGCGTATCGCCAAAAACGTCAGTTTCATGACCGATACTGGTAAGTTTTTCGGCGCACATTTCGATAGCCCAATTTAAATTAGTGAATAATTGTTGGAATTGTGGATATGAAATTTTCATTAATATTGCCCGATGTAACGATAATCACCTGATGTGTTATACCGAACGTCATCTACGCCGCTAATAACATTAATCATTCTTTCTAATCCTATTCCAAACGCGTACCCCTGATATTTATCGGGATCGAGTCCGTAATATGCTATAACTTTTGGATTAAGCATGCCGGCGCCAAGCATCTCAAGCCAATTACTGCCGCTGATTTTAATATCCAATTCAATACTTGGCTCGGTAAACGGAAAGTGAGAATTTCTAATTCTAAACTCAATATCTGGACCGATTAAGTGGGTGAATAAGCCCTCTAAACTTGCGATTAAATTACCAAGATTGGTTTTTTGGTCGATTACTAGGCCGTCGATTTGATGGAACATAAAATTATGTGTTGAATCGGTTGCTTCGTTTCGGTAACATTTTCCGGGAAACAATATTCGAACCGGCGGTTTACGATCTTTCATTGCACCCAGATACATCGATGTTGTATGCGCCCTAAGCGTTCGGCCGTCCTTAAGGTAGAAGGTATCAAATTCGGCTCGAGCCGGGTGATTTATAGGAATATTAAGACTGTCGAAGTTTTCTTCTGTTGTTACTACTTCATTACCCAAATGAACCTCAAAACCGTATTGCTTATAATAGTTGACGATTTGATTGCTAATTATAGTTAGTGGATGAAGATGCCCTTTAATCATTTAATTTTATTAAATTTACGCTTTAATAACACTTCCGTAAAAACGGCGCTAAGAAGTAATGCCATTACAACTGCAGTGCTTAATATTTTGACAGATTGCAAGTATAAAGCCAGTGTACTATAAAAAGCAATTACTAAGCTTAGTCGTAAAAAAGTTGTAATACTACTCCAGCTTGGCAGATCGTTTTCGCGCATATACGCAAAAAAAAGCCGCAATAAGAATATCGATCCCGAAATTGTTAATAAAATTGAGGTGTAAAAAATAATTAAAATATCAACGGCATTAGGTTTGGTGTTAAACAGGATTGTAACGAATGTTGTTAGCGCTAAAAGTGTAAGTGTAAAAATTGCGAAGATAAAGGATTTAATTTTCATCTTCAATTTTGTTAAATAAATTGTCGATATGGTCTAAGTATCGGTCGTCGATGATAAAAGTCAGTTTTGGAGTTTTGCGCAACTTTACAAATCTTGATAATTGATTCTGTATATCGACTCTTTTACTCTTGATTTCATTAAAACTCTCTACTGAAGTTTTTAGCCACACACGACCGTGATCGTACGACGGGTCGATTAATACATCAACTATTTCCAGCTCTTGTAGGTCTGGGATTAAAGGATAAATCACCTTTGGTAAGGCCTTTTTAATACCAATATTTACTTGCTCGATTTTACTTTTCACAATACTATTTTAAACCTTAAAATTTCGCTCTTCAACCTTGAAAGTTAAGAAAGGTATTCCAGTACTTGTATAATTTTGCGGTTGCGATGATGTCGCGAGCGTTATATTCGGCAATTTCTTTATATTTACCATCCTTAAAGGCGTTGCCAACTTCTTTACCTTCTATCTCGCCGTCCTTCGGTGTTTCTATACCAAAGGCCCTACAAGCCAGGTGTAAGCCCCCTAGCCGGGGAATTGAGCCGTAAAAGCTTAGCTGATCGTATAAATCGATATGTTGGGCGTTAGCGTGTTGCAAGGATAGGTAGCGATTACGCATTAAATCTTTATTTGGCTTGATTTCGTTAATTGCGCTTCTAATTAAAATAAACGGGATGTCAAAACTTCTACCGCTAAAAGTTACAAATTTTTTATATTTTTCGCTTAGTTCCCAAAATTTTTCAAGAATTTGTTTTTCGCTGAGTTTTTTATATTTTATCTCGCCATCTTCCCAATCGGTAATTTTTGAATTTGGGGCCTGAAAATAGACGGCACCCTTTTCGTTGTCGGTGTCGTACATACCAAGCGCGATAATTTCACCGGTATAGGGGTTTACACCCAAATCTGATATTGCTAATTCTTCCGCGTTTTCTTCAGACACATCTGCGTTTAATCGTGTTACTCGATCACGAAGTATTTTTTGAGTGCTAACATCAATTTTATCCCAGCTCTCCCCTGCTGTTTCGATGTCAATTACAACTGCCATTGTTTAACAGGATTTAGCGTTTTGCCCACTGTGGTGCTCGGCGAGCTTTCTTTAATCCAGGTTTCTTTCGTTCTTTAATGCGAGCGTCTCTAGTTAAATAACCAGCTTTACGCAAGGTACTTCTGAATTCTTCGTTTAATTCTACAAGCGCTCTAGCGATACCGAGTACGATGGCGCCGACTTGACCAGAGTATCCGCCGCCACGAACGATTACTGAAATGTCAAGTTTGCCGGTTCTGTCAACAATATCTAAAATTTTCTTTACTTCTAGCGGAATTTCTACAACCTCGCCGTTTACTAGGTAAGCGCCGGTTCCTGCGTTAAGTCGAATTTGAGCTACGGAAGATTTTCTGCGTCCAACGCCAGCAAAAAAATTATTAAGTTTAGTCATTATTTTCCTCTGATTTCTTTACGATTAAGCGTTTCATCCAGTTATTTCTTAGTCGGTTATCTGGAAGCATATTTTTTACTGCTAGTTCGATAATTCGCTCCGGATGAGTTTTTTTCATTTCTAAATAGGTAATTTCGCGAAGCGAGCCAGGGTAAGTTGAGTGTCGGTAATACATTTTTTGTGTTTCTTTTTTACCAGTTAAAACAACCTTATCGGCGTTTAGTACGGTTACAAAATCACCCATATCTTGGTGAAATTGAAAGCCGACTTTGTTTTTACCGCGAAGTAGAACTGCGATTTCGGTTGCAATTCTTCCAAGCGTCTTACCTTTTGCGTCAATTACGTGCTTTACTCTTTCCATTATTTCTTCTTAGCCACTTTTTTTGTCTCGGCTTTAGCTGTCTCCGGTTTCGATGCATCAATTAACGAAACTCGAACCATCGGCGAACTGTCTCCGCGGCGAGCTTCTAAATTAAAACTTTTCGTATAAGACTCGCCGATTTTACTGGTTCTTTTTACCACATCGTCAAATGTTTTAACGATCGCTGCTTTATCAAAAAGGGTTTGATGCGCTAACTTTTTTGCGTTTAAGTCGCTAATTTTAACTCTGGCAAAAAATCTATTTACATACGGAATAAGATTTTTAGATTTTGCTTTTGTTGTAGTGATCGATTCGTGGAGTATTAACGAAGTTAGCTGATTGCGCATCAGGGTAGATTTAAAATCAGCTTGGCTTCGTAACACTCTTTTCATTTACTTTGTGCTTTTGCGCTTTTTTGGCTTCTCTGCTTCAATCTCTTCTACTTCGGAATCGGCGCTAACCTCTTCTGTTGGTAGTTCAGCTTTTACGATATTTAGTTGCGCTCCTGATATAACCGAGAAGTGCTCCACTAATATAGCCGCTGATTCCTCGAGCGCTGTTTGTGGAGTAACTGTACCGTCGGTGTCAACTTCAAGAATTAGCTTGTCGAAGTTTGTCATTTTACCGACACGAGTGTTTTCTGTTTGGAAATTAACTTTAATAACTGGAGAAAAAGCGGAATCGATTGCAATTACACCGATTGGTAGCTTTTCTTCTTTGCGCATTTCTGTTGGAACGTAGCCGCGACCGCGTTCTACGGTTGCTTCCAGTAACATTTTACCACCTTCTGTTAGCTCGGCGATAAGTTGGTTTTTATTAATAATTTCGATGCCGGTAGGGCACTTAAAGTCAGCGGCGGTTACTTTTTTAGGCCCCTTAACATCTAAAACAATTACTTGAGCTTCGTCTGAGAGGGATTTAATCCTAACTTGTTTAAGGTTTAAGATTATATCAACTACATCTTGTCGTACGCCCTTTACTGTTGAAAATTCGTGGCTTACGCCATCGATTCTAATTGAGGTGATAGCGGCGCCCCCTAAACTCGACAATAAAACACGGCGCAGTGAGTTGCCGAGTGTTAACCCGAAACCTGGCGATAGCGGTTCAATTACGAACTTCGAAGAATGAGCGTTTAATTGCTCTTCTTTAACTTGCATTAATGATACTTCTGGTAGTCGATGTGACATTTATCCTCCAAATATTATTTTCGTTTCTTAATTATACCTATTATTTGCTAATTTTTCAATTACCTAGAATAGAACTCAATTATTTTTTGAGTATCGAATTCGATCGGTAAATCGTTATTTATCGGTAATCGCTCCACGGTTGCTTTTACGGCCTTTTTATCGACTTTCAGCCAAAGGGATTCCGGTATATCTTGGTTAAACTCAATTGTTACGCCGCTATACGGGGCGATAACATCTTTTTCACTTACTAAAATCGATGGAACGCTTATTCGCACACCGTTTAGGGTAAATCGACGGTGCGAGATCATCTGTCTGGCTTGGCGACGAGTTTTTGCCATACCCGCTCTGAAAATTGCGTTATCTAAACGTCTTTCAAGAATCTGAAGTAACATTTGGCCAGTTTGACCCTTGAACTTGCTTGCCGCTAAGAAATAGCGTCGAAACTGTGCCTCGCGCATACCGTAAGCATTTCTGGTTTTCTGTTTTTCTTGAAGTTGTTGGCCGTATTCTGACACTTTCTTTTGTCTGGCCTTTTGTTGTCCTTGTTGCATTATACTCTCCTGGCTTTCTTTGGACGGCAACCGTTATGTGGTAGCGGTGTTACATCTTGGATTTTTGTGACTTTTAAACCAGAGCCGCTTAACGCACGCAAAGCCGCGTCGCGACCGTTTCCGGCACCCGCAACGTAAACTTCAGCAAACTCGGGTTTAAATTTTACAAGATTATCGAGTAGGGTTTTCATTGCAGTAGTTGCGGCGTAAGGAGTACCCTTTTTTGCGCCCTTAAAACCAATTAAACCAGATGATGTCCACGCAAGAACATTACCGGAGTGCAGAGCTGAGGCGGTAATAATTGTGTTATTAAAAGATGCGTAAATCGAAATACGGATATGTGAGACCGTTTCAATAATTTTCTTTTTAGTGTTTGTTACTTTTTTAGCCATTTTTAGGTTTTATCTGCTGATTTCTTTCGACCGGAACCAACAGTTACTTTTTTGCCGCGTTTCGTTCGGGCGTTTGTTTTAGTTCTTTGTCCGCGCACCGGCAAGTTTTTAGCGTGACGATTGCCCTTGAAACTACCGATTTCCTTTAATCGGCGAATATTCTGACTAACAACTTGTCGTAAATCACCCTCTACTGTCATTTCTTTTTCAACAATGTTACGAATTACGTCGATTTGATCGACTGTTAACTCTGAAAATTTTGGATTTCCTGAAATTTTAGCTTTATTTAAAACTTCGAGTGCGTTAGTTGGGCCGACGCCGTACACGTATGTAAGACCGATTTCTACTCTTTTATTATCTGGGATGTTTATTCCTGCAATTCTTGGCATATTAACCTTGTCTCTGATTATGGCGTCGATTTACGCAGATAACACGAAGTACCCCCTTGCGGCGGATAATTTTGCACTTTAAACATCGTTTTTTTACACCTACGTGAACCTGCATTTATGTTAATCTTTTTGTTATTCTTCCTTTTGTTAAATCGTACGGGCTAAGCTCTACAGTTACTCTGTCGCCAGGCAATATTTTAATCCGATTTTTGCGGATTTTGCCGGAAACATAACCTAGCGCCACCTGTCCATTATCTAATTGGATGCGAAATTGAGTATTGGGCAGTGCTTCGTCTATAAGACCGTCTACTGCGATTACACCTTCTTTTTGCGACATCTGGTTAATATTTTACCTAATTACTCTTATCTAGTCAAGATAATTGGGCCGTCCTGGCCGATATAGACCGTGTCCTCGATTTGCATAGTGATGGTGTCGGCTTTAGGCATTATCATCCAACCGTCGCTTTCCAAAAATATTTCAGTCTTTTTTATCGAGGTAATCGGCTCGATGGCTATGGCGTCGCCCAGTTTTAAGGTTTCACCTTTTCCTTTAGTACCGTAATTATAAATTGTCGGTTTTTCTTGAAGTGTCTCCCCTACTCCGTGTCCCGTAAGGTCTTCAATAATATTAAAGCCAGCGTTTTCGACAGTACTTTGAATAATTTCACCTAAGGTACCAGTTTTTTGACCGACTTTTACCTGATCAATTGCCCTATCTAAAGCCACTTGAGTTGTTTGGTGAAGTTTTTTTATTTGATCGCTTACGTTACCGATTAGGTATGTTCTGGCTGTGTCCACCATAAAACCGTTACAAGTTACGCCAAAATCTACCGTAACCACGTCGCCGTCTTTAATTGTGTAATCTCGTGGTATACCATGAACAACCTCGTTATTTATACAAATACAACTACTGGCAGGATAATTCCTATATCCCTTAAACGAGGCGGTCATACCAGCGCTAGCAATTTTCTTTATTACTAAATTTTCGATTTCGAGTAAATTCGTGTCCACTTTTAGGATTTGCGAGACCGCTTGATGAATACTAGCCGCAACTTTACCGGCTTGTACTTGTGAAGAAAATTTATCCATTAATTGATTTTGCTATCTGTTTTGCCACTTCTTCAACGCTTGGCTCGCCGTCTATTTCGTATGTTTTATAGTTTTTTTCCATTTCCTTAATCATCGGTAAGGTTTGATTGTAATAGGTGCTAAATCTTTTTTCGATAATTTCCGGGAGATCGTCTTTTCGTTTTATTTTTTTACCATCAACAACCTCGAATCGGTTAGTTAATCGCGACATAGCCGATTCTTTTGATAAATTTATGTGAATTACAATTACTTCCCAGTTTAATTCTCTTGCGAGCTCTTCTAATAACTCTGCTTGGGTGTTATTTCTTGGAAAACCGTCGATAACTAAGCCGTTTTTAGTGTCGTATACTTCAATAAAATGCAAAAACAAATTCTTTAAAATTTTATTTGGAACTAGAGAGCCAGTTCGCATCACTTCCCTGATTTGTTCGCCCTCTTCATTTTGTTGATCTGCGATATTTCTAAGCTCTTGTCCCGCTTCAAAGTACGGCAAATCTAGGTGTTTTGAGAGTAAACGCGCCTGTGTGCCCTTACCCGAACCCTGAATACCAAAAATTAAATAAACTTTACTCATCTTGTAGCTCGATGTAGGCGATCGTCCAGAATCCTTTATCGCCTTTAGACTTAGGTTGTACCAAACCAATTAACACGTCTTCTTTGTCGTTTAGTTTTACCATTACAACTGCTGTTCCCTTACTTAAATCTTGTTCTAGTAAATCGTATGTACTGTCGGTTTTCAAGTTAAAAAACGGTGGCGAATAACGTTTTGCAACCTCAACGGCGCTAAACATAAAACTATCGTTCGCGGAACGTAACTCGCCGTTAACTTTGGTGGCGATATCTTCGTTAATAATAAAATATATCCTAAAAAAGTCTGTTTCTTTGTTGATTTTGGGTATGGCGAGCGGATAACCGGCCTGCACGATATTTTCGTTTGTTATTCCGTTGGCTTTGGTAATAGTTTGCCAGCTCATAGAGAATTTTTTTCCGATCGCAAATAACGTCTCTTTGGTTTGAACGTAATATACGTTTGCTGGATACGAGACTCTGCCCTTCGGATCGGCCGGCTTTGTTAATTTATCAACGATTGTATTGTCGTTGGTTGTACTACCAATTGACGACACCTCTCCGTTAAAAGAAGTCTTGACGTTTTTACCTGAATTTAATTCCCGACTTTTATTATAAAAATATAACGTTGAACCAGTTAAAAACCCGATTATGATAATAAACACAACAATTAGTGACGGCTTCATCAATTACAGTGTATCGTATTTGCGCATTATTAATTGCGCGTTTATGGCTCTGCTGGTTTCGATTATTACCGAAACGATAATTAAGATACTGGTTCCGCCAAGTGCCAGAGTTTGAAGATTGGCTTTTTGCTCGACCATAAACGGAACAACAACGATCGCCGCAAGAAAAACCGAGCCGATTGTAGTTAAGCGAATTAACGTTTGTTTAATAAATTGAGTTGTTTCGCTACCCGGTCTAACCCCAGGTATAAAACTACCTTGCTTTTGGAGGTTGTCGGAAATCTGTTCTGGCTGAAAAACAATAAAGGTATAGAAAAAAGCAAACACAACTACTAAAACTGCGTATAAAATACCGTAATACGTTTGATTATTTACAAAATCAGTTACGGCCTGAGAAATGCTTTGCACCCGTTCGTTAGTGTTTGTACTTAAGAATCTTGCAATTATCGCTGGAAAGGTTAAAAAACTAAGCGCAAAAATAATTGGGATTACACCGGCGCTGTTAACTTTTAGCGGTAAATAACTATCTACCTTACTACCAGCGCCCAGGGCTCTGCGAGCATAAGTAATCGGAATGCGTCGCTCTGCCTCGTTCATAAAGACGATTAAAATGATCGAGCCAAGGAAAATCGCGATTAGAATCGCAAGACTGGTGTAATCCCCGCTTTCTACCACGCTGGCGGTATTGGCGATCTGTTGCGGTAATCCAGCGATGATACCTAGGGCGATAATCATAGAGATACCGTTACCAAGCCCTTTTTCGCTTATTAACTCACCAAGCCACATCACAAAAACTGAGGTTGCCGTGATAGTAATTAAAATTTGTGCAAGCTCCATAGTTGTTAAAAATGGCAATACTTGTTGGCTTTTTAAGAGCGACACAGTTCCGAATCCTTGAATAATTGCCATCGGAACGGTTAAGTAACGAGTATAACGATTCAATTTTTCCCTGCCTTGACTGCCATCTTTACTGATATTTTCCCATGCTGGAATTACTTTGGTGAGTAATTGAACAACAATCGAGGCGGTAATGTACGGACCGACACCCATTAAGTCGATCGATAAGTTACTAAGCGAGCCGCCGGTAAACATTCCAAGTACGTTGAATATTTGGTTCTCACTTTGACTTAAAAAAGTTTCAAGCTGTGCGCGGTCGATTTGTGGTAACGGGATATGGGCAACAAATCTAATAAACACTAAAATCGAGATCGTAAAGAAAATTTTTTTGCGAAGATCCTTGCTTCTCCAGACGGAAAGTAGAGTATCAATCATATTATTCTATGTACCACAAAAGTGGTTAGTTTGTCACTTTATTGATGCCGAAGTTTTTACGCCGTCAAACGTTACTTTAACTTTTAATTCTTGACGTTTAACTATTTTTACTTGTGAGGACTTTTCGCTTGAGCGTAATATTTTCTTTTCGATTAGGGTTGTAACTGACACAACTTCCCCGTCTTTATAGTTTTTATTAATTCTGTCGGTAACGATGGTGATCGGTTTATCGCCAGTTCTTTTAAAGCCACGCTTTTTTGCAAGTTTACGAAAAACTGGGGTCTGTCCGCCTTCAAACCATGCGCTGATTTTTCTGCCTGAGCCAGTTCGTGATTTTTGACCCTTAGTACCGCGACCGGCGGTTTTACCAAGATTGGCAGAAATTCCGCGACCGGCACGTTTTGCTTTTTTGTTTTTAATGTTTTTAAATAAACTGGTAATTGTACTCATTTTTTCATACTCCCGTATTTTGATTTTATTAGTTGTTGCAAACATAAAAAGGTTGCTGTTGCTGAATTAATCGGATTACTACTACCTAATGACTTACTAACGATATTTTTAATTCCAGCCAGTTCAACTACCGCTCGAACTGAACCACCAGCAATAATAGAGTGGCCTTGCGGCGCTGGTTTTAAGATAACTTTGGTAGTACCAAAAACCGTAGATACTTCGTGGGCGATACTGTCGTTAATTATCGGTACGTTTATCTTAATTTTATTTGCTTTGTTTTTAGCTTTAGCGATTGCGGTTTGAACGTCGTTGGCTTTTGCTACACCTATTCCAACGCTACCAGCGCGATTGCCGACCACTACAAGCGCTCTAAATCTAATTCTACGACCGCCTTTTACGGTTCTGGAGATTCTATCGACTGCAACAACGCGATCCTCTTGTTCTGGCAGATCAGCGATGGCAAATTCTTCAACTTCTTTTTTATCTTTGATAATATTTTTATTCATTAAATCTCCAGTCCTGCATTCCGAGCGCTCTCGGCTAAGACCTTAACAACTCCGGCGTATCTAAAACCGCCGCGATCAAAGGATGCGCTTTTAATTTTTTTCTCTTTAGCTAATTTTGCGATTACTTCACCGACGAACTGCGCTTTTTGAAGTTTGCTACCTTTCTCTTTCAAAGAATTTGCCGATACTAAAGTTAATCCTTTAGTATCGTCGATTAATTGAGCGTAGACGTTTGTTAGACTACGATAAACGCTTAATCTTGGTCGCTGAGCAGTACCAGATATGACTTTCCGAATTCTGGTGTGGATTTTAGTTCTGTTTTGCATTTTTACGCTCCCGCTCCCTTTACGGCCTTACCTTGTTTCATACGAACAAGCTCGCCAACATATCGAACACCCTTACCTTTATAAGGTTCAGGTTTTCTTGCGGCTCTGATTTCAGAGGCAAATTGGCCGATCTTGTGCTTGTCGTGCCCAGTTACGGTTATGATATTTTTTTCAACTTTAACAGCGATGTTTTCTGGTATAACAAATTCCACCGGATGCGTATAACCAAGCTGTAATACTAGTTTATTTCCTTCAAGCGCTCCTCTGTAACCGATACCGATCAATTCAAGTTTTTTCTCGAAACCTTCAAAAACGCCCGTAACAGCGTTTTGAATTAAACTTCTAACGGTTCCGTGTAATGATCGATAGATTTTAGACTCGCTTAAGCGCGTAACGGATAAAATATTATCTTTTTGGGTTACTTTAATTCCGTGCGGTAAAGCAACGCTAATTTTTCCCTTAGGGCCGCTTACAATCATCTCAATCTCAGACAGTTCTAGATTAACGCCTTCTGGTAGTTTAATAGGTTTAATTCCAATTCTTGACATTTTACCAAACCTCACAGATTAACTCACCGCCAACTTTTTGTTTGCGTGCTTGATTATCGGTTAAAATTCCTTTTGGCGTTGAAAGTAAAATCGTTCCAAAACCGCTTCGTGGACGTGGAATTTTATGATAACCGATAAAACGACGCAGACTAGGTCTACTTAAGCGTTTAATATGGGTAAATCCGCCGTCTGGATTCAAAGTTACTTCAATTGCTCTATCAGCTGTTTTATAAGTGTCAATAAAACTCTCGTTCTTTAAAACCTTTAAAATTGCTTCAACGTTTTTGCTACCCCTAACTGACACCTCAACTTTACCGCTAAGTGCGGCGTTCCGAAGTCTGGTAATTAAATCACTAACAATATCGTTATACATTTTACCAAGAGGCCTTTCTTACGCCTGGGATTTCGCCAGCTGATGCGCGCTCTCTAAAACAAATTCGGCAAATACCAAATTTACGCATGTAGCTACGATTTCGACCACACAAAGCACACCGATTAACAACGCGGGTTTTGAATTTCTCCTTTTTGTTGATGGTGTATCTTTTGCTTGCCATAGGTTATATTTTACTTTATTTTTACAGGGAAACCAAGCGTCTTTATCAGGGCTAAGCTTTTATCAGGATTACTGTTTTTAATGGAAATTGTAACGCTTAACCCGAACGGCTTATCTAATACATCGTGACCGAGTTCGGCAAACGGTACCTGATCTTTAAAGCCAATCGTTAGATTGCCCTGTTTATCAAATCCTTTGTCGTCGATACCTCTAAAATCACGCAGTCTTGGAAGACTAATATTAAGAATTCTATTGAGAAAATCGTTCATTTTTTCACCGCGCAAAGTTACGCGCATGCCAACTACATCGTTTTGGCGAATTTTAAAACCAGCGATCGCTTTTTTAGCTTTTGTTAAGACCGGTTTTTGACCGGTAATTTTTCCAAGCGAGTCTTCGATATAGCTGACCATATCTTTATTGAGACGATTTTGACCCAAACCAACGTTAACGCTTACTTTTGTAATTCTTGGTAACGCCAATATATTATCTACGCCAAGATCGGTTTTGAGGGTTTGAAGATTTTCCCCGTAGCGCTTGGAAACGTTAATTAACATTATTTCTTCTCCGTTTTAGAAATGAGTTCTTTTGTAGTAATAGCGAATCTTACGAGTTTTTTGCCGTCGATTTTTTTACCGACTCGACTTGGTTTATTTTTGTTATCAAGAAGCATTACATTTGAGATATGTATCGGCATCGCTACTTCCGCAAAGCCACCTTGCGGATTTTGAGCAGTTTTCTTTAGGGTTTTTTTAACGATATTTAAGCCGTTAATTACGATTTTTTTATCTTTAACAATAACACGCTCAATTACGCCGACTTTACCGCGCTCTTTACCTGCAATTACTAGAACCTTATCGCCTTTAATTAGTTTCATTATAAAACCTCCG
This sequence comes from Candidatus Berkelbacteria bacterium, assembly GCA_016213365.1. Lineage (GTDB taxonomy): Bacteria > Patescibacteriota > UBA1384 > 2-12-FULL-50-11 > 2-12-FULL-50-11 > JACRAP01. The sequence goes on along the minus strand of JACRAP010000010.1, from coordinate 4,630 downwards.
TCGCAAGCGAGACGATTTTTAAATAACCCTTGTCGCGTAGTTCTCTGGCAACAGGGCCGAAAATTCTAGTGCCTTTTGGGGTTCCGTCTGTATTAATAATTACAACGGCGTTATCATCAAATCTGATTGTTGAGCCGTCTTTACGTTGATACGGTTTGGCTTGACGGACGATAACGGCTCGAACCACTTCTTTTGCTTTAACGGTACCTCTTGGGGTTGCGCTTTTTACAGAGGCGATAACAACATCTCCCAATTGGGCGCCGTCGTGACGACCTTGTTGAACTACTTTAATAACGCCCAAATTCTTGGCTCCAGAGTTGTCTGCTACTTTTACTCGTGTTCTTAGCTGTAACATTTTATTTACTTTCGATTTTCTTTGTAATTAACCAGTTTTTTCGCTTACTAATTGGTTTAACTTCAGTAATCTCAACGATATCGCCGATTTTGTACGAATTTTCGGGGTTGTGTGCCATAAATTTACGGTATCTTTTAAATCTTTTTCTTAAAATTCGATGTGTTTTCCAAAGCGTAACTTTAACAACAGCAGATTCCTGCATTTTGTCTGATACTACTGTTCCTACTTGAGTTTTCTTCATTATTTACTTTCTTTAATTTTTTCGGCTAATTTTTGATCTAATACAGTATGAATTCGGGCAATTGATTTCTTAACTGAACTGATTTCGCGAACGTTTTTTAAACTCCCTAACGCCTTTTGTTGCATCAAGGTAGTAAGGCGTTTTTGCTCCTCAACAATTTTACCAGATAACTTCTGTTCTGTTAAGCTTCTTAGCCCTGATAATTCGTCTTTTCGTTTCATTTCTTTTCTACCTTTACAAATTTCATTTTTACGGGCAATTTGTTAGTCGCAAGACGCATCGCTTCGCGCGCGGTTGTTTCGTCTACGCCGCTCATCTCAAAAATAATTGTTCCAGGTTTAATTACGGCCACGAAGTGATCCAATCCACCCTTTCCGCCGCCCATACCAACTTCAAGCGGTTTAGCAGTAACGGGTTTATGTGGAAAAACTCGAATCCAGATTTTACCGCCACGTTTGATATAGCGAGTCATCGCTCTTCGGGCAGATTCAATCTGTCGGCTTGTCAGCCAACCGCGATCCATCGCTTTAATAGCGTAATCACCAAAACTAATTGTAAATCCGCGTGTTGCCGGACCAGCATATGATCCCTTGGCAACTTTTCGGTGCTTAAGTTTTCTAGGTAGTAACATTACTTCTGCTCCTCTTGGATTCGATCAGTAAATTCGCCTCGGTTTACCCAAACTTTTACACCGATTACGCCGTAAGTTGTTCGGGCGTGATACACCGAGAAATCGATATCGAATTTATAACGTGAAAGTGGGATTGAGCCCATTTGGAATTTTTCGTCGCGGGCAATTTCAGCGCCGTTTAAACGACCGGAAATAATGATTTTAATGCCCTGCGCCTCCTTCTCCGCCATTGTTTTTTCAAGCGCTTGCTTACATGCTCGGCGATACGGGATTCTACGCTCAATTTGAGAGCCGATGTTTTGTGCAACTAAGGTTGCTGATAGCTCTGGATGACGATCCTCAACAATTTCCAGTCGCACAACTGGTAGATTTTGTGGGTAAAAAGTTTTTTGTATTTCGTCTTTTAATTGATTAATCCCCTGTCCGCCACGACCGATAACTAAACCGGGTTTGCTAGTAACTATCTGAATCATTAAGCGATCTCTGGATCGAATTATCTCAACTCTTCGAACTCCAGCTGTGTTTAATTTTTCTTTAACAAAATCGCGAATTTTAAAATCGTCGACAAGATATTTCTTATAATTACTAGAAGACGCAAACCACTTACTCTCCCAATCTGGGTTAACGCTAATTCTATTGCTGATTGGATTGATTTTCTGTCCCATTATTTACCCTTCTTTTCTACTGGTTCGCTTAGCGCGATTGTTAAGTGCGCGATGTGTTTTTGATATTTATTGGCTCGACCGCGTGCGTTTGGACGTACGCGCTTAATCCTTGGGCCCTCAGTTGCCATAACTTCGGAAACGATCATTGTACCCGGAACAAACGCTTTATCCTTTGCGCTAGCGGCCGCCATTTTTAGGGCTTTATTAATAAATCTGGCTGAATCATTTGGTAAAACTGCGGTAATATCAATCGCGTTATCAAGCGTTTTGCCCTTAACGATACGCGCAAACGGTCGAAGTTTTTTTGCCGAATGTCTAACGTAATTTAATTTAATTTTTACAGCCATTATTTACCGCCTTGTGATTGTTCTTTTGCCATTTTACCGCCATGTGTTCGGAATTTTCGCGTTGGAGCGAATTCACCGAGCTTATGTCCGACCATCTCTTCTACAATTAAAACTGGGATGTGGCTTTTACCGTTATGGACACCGATTGTTTTACCAACAAACTCTGGGTAAATCGTTGAAGAACGTGACCACGTCTTAATAACGGTTTTTGAACCGCTTTCTTGGGCTTGTACTTTTGCTAGTAATTTCGGCTCGCAAAACGGGCCTTTTTTAAGTGATCTACTCATTATTTCTTTTTCCTTCGGGTGATAATAAACTTGGTGGTACGTTTATTGCGTCTGGTTCTAAATCCAAGCGCTGGTTTACCCCACGGAGTTTTTGGATGTTTCATACCGATCGGGCTTAAACCTTCACCGCCGCCGTGTGGGTGGGAGTTAGGTGCCATTGCCTTACCGCGAACGCTTGGACGCATACCCATATGTCGAACTCTACCGGCTTTGGCGATTCTGACTCGGTTATGAGTGGTGTTAGAAACCTTTCCGATCGACGCCATACATTCTAACAGAACTTTGCGTACTTCTGAAGAAGGTAGGCGTAAATATGCGTATTTACCTTCTTTGGCTGTAAGCGTTCCCCACGAACCGGCGCTTCTAACAAACTGTCCGCCGCGGCCTGGGTAAAGTTCCACATTGTAAACATCATATCCGACAGGAATGTCGGCTAATTTTTGTCTGGAACCAATTGTAAATTTTTTAGTTGCTCCAGAGTATATAACGTCGTCTACTTTTAGTCCGTCGGGTGCTAAGATATAAACCTTTTCTTTGGTATTTGATTTTTCAACTAAAGCGATAAATGCGCTTCTATTTGGATCGTATTCGATCGTTATAACCTTAGCGCTACCTTCAAAGGGCATAAACTTAAAGTCAATAATACGATAAAGTCGTTTTGCGCCGCCGCCCTGATGTCTAACAGAAATCTTGCCGCTTTTATCGCGACCGCCGTGTTTTGATAAAGTTGTAGTCAGTTTTTTGAACGGACGTACTTTAGAAAGTCCACCAAAATCACCAAAACTCATCTTACGAACAGCGTTATTATTTGGTTTTATTAAGCGTGGCATTATTTAGTCTCCTTGGCTTTTGTCAGTGTTTCAAACCCTGGAATTGTTTGTTTTTCTTTTAGCTGAACATAAGCTTTGCGACGGATATTGCGAATACCCTTTACTCTTTTAAACGTTTTTTGTTTTGCTGGTAAATTCACAATTCGAACGCTTAGTGCATCGACGTTGTAAATATTTTTTAATTCTTCGGCAACGGTAGTTTTGTTAGCATTTGGAGTAATTTCAAATACGTACAAACCGTTAGTGATGCCAAATGTCGATTTTTCAGTAATGAATGGGGATTTAATGGTGTTCATTATTTCGCTTTCTTAGTTTTTGTGGTGGTTGCTGGTTTTGCTTTAGGTTCTGTAACTTCTTTTATTAAACCGCGTTCGATCGCTGCTGCCTTCTCGAAAATCACGCTATAGGCGTTGGCGATACTTAAAACAGATAGATCTTTGTTTTCAACTACGGTTAATCCTTCGATATTTCGAGCAGAAATTACTAGATTTTTTTCGTTTACTGAAGTTACAATCGTAACGTTTTTACCGGTTAAATCATGATCTGCTAGTAACTTGGCAACGATTTTAGTTTTAATTTCTTTTTGGTTTACTGAATCAACAATAATTATCTTTTTGGCGTCGTTTAATACTTTAAGTATTTCGGTAATTGCAGATTTTCGCATTTTAATTGGAAGGTGTTGCTTGAAGTTACGCTCGTTTGTTGGTCCGAAAGTAATTCCACCACCAACCCAAATCGGGCTACGGCTTGAACCAGCCCGTGCTCTGCCAGTACCTTTTTGTCTCCATGGCTTGCGACCACCACCAGAAACTTTAGCACGAGTTTTAGTATGCGAAGTTGATTGACGAACGTTTGCAAGTGATGCAACTACGGCCTGTTTAATTAAATTTTTATTGATTGATTTTGCCATTTTATTGCGCTTGAATAATTACTTGGCTATTTTTTGGTCCGGGAACATTACCCGAAACAACTAGAAAATTATCTTCGACGTTTACGGAAAGAATTTTACCACCGCGTTGAGTAAATTTAACTGCCCCCATATGTCCAGCCATCTTTTGACCTTTAACAACCCGTTGCGGACGCTGTGCGCCGATCGAACCCGGACCTCTTTGATTATCGCCACCGTGCGTGGCTGGGCCGCCGTGGAAGCCGTGACGTTTCATACCTCCAGCAAAACCCTTTCCTTTTGTAACGCCACTGATTTTAACTTGCTCGCCGATAGAAAATTCAGCAACAGTTTTAATGCCTTCTTCGGTTTCGTTAGTTTTCTTTAT